>JBIKXN010000386.1:0-3988 GCA_044355765.1 Alphaproteobacteria bacterium | reverse complement strand
AGACTCATGTCGAGATGGGGCGCGCGGTGTCGCCGCCGACGCGGCGCGCGGCCGCGGTGGCGGTGATCGCCAATCCCTGCGCGGGGCGCTACGAGGCCGACCTCGAGGAGCTGATGGCGATCGGCGAGGAACTGGGCGACATGCTCGGGCGGCGCGCCGTCGCGGCGCTCGGCATCGCGCCTGGCGGCGCCGAGAGCTACGGCAAGGCCGCCATCGTCGGCGAGGCCGGCGAGCTCGAGCATGCCGCGGCCATTCTGCATCCGCGTCTCGGCAAGCCGCTGCGGGCCGCGGTCGAGAAGGGGGCGGCTCTGGTCCCGTCGGCGAAGAAGATGGGCGGGCCCGGTTCGCCGATCGACGTGCCGCTAGGGCACAAGGACGCCGCCTTCGTACGCAGCCATTTCGACGCGATGGAGGTCCGCCTCAGCGACTCTCCGCGCGCCAACGAGATCCTCGTCGCCGTCGTGGTCACCGACTCCGGGCGCCCGAGCCCGCGTATCGGCGGGCTCACGAAGGACCAGATCGAGGGCAAGGACGGGCTGCGCTGAAGCGGCCCGACGCAACGAAACACGACCCAGGGAGATCCAAATGAAGACCAGACGCAGGACGTTCCTCGCCGCCGGCGCCGTCGCGACGCTCGCGGCTCCCGCCATCGCCCGTGGCCAGGGTGCTGCGATCCGCATCGGCGAGATCAACAGCTACACCGCGCAGCCCGCGTTCCTGACGCCCTATCGCAATGGCTGGAACCTCGCGCTCGAGGAGGCGAATGCCGCAGGCGGCGTGAACGGACGGCGGGTCGAGACCGTCTTCCGCGACGACGCGGGTAAACCCGAGGACGCCGTGCGCTTCGCGGGAGAGTTGCTCGCGGCCGAAAAGGTGGACCTGCTCTCGGGCGGGTTCCTGTCGAATGTCGGCCTCGCCATCGCGGACCATGCGGCGCAGAACAAGCGCCTCTACGTCGCCTCCGAGCCGCTGAGCGACGCGCTCGTCTGGGGCAAGGGCAACCGCTACACGTTCCGGCTGCGGCCCTCGACCTACATGCAGGCGGCGATGCTTGCCGAGGAAGCGGCAAAGGTCGACGCGCGGCGCTGGGCGATCGTGTCGCCGAACTACGAATACGGCCAGTCGGCCGCCAAGTGGTTCAAGGAACTGCTGGTGCGCGCGAAGCCGGGCGTGGAATTCGTCGCCGAGCAGTTTCCGGCGCTCGGACGCATCGATGCCGGCGCTACGGTCCAGGCGATCGAGCAGTCGCGCCCCGACGCGATATTCAACGTCACCTTCGGTGGCGATCTGACGAATTTCGTTCGCCAGGGCAACACGCGCGGCTTGTTCGAGAAGCGCTTCGTCGCCTCGATGCTGACCGGCGAGCCGGAATACATGGATCCTCTGCGCGACGAATGCCCCGAGGGCTGGGTCGTGACCGGCTATCCCTGGGACCAGATCCAGACCGCGAACCATCGCCGGTTCCGCGAGGCCTATCAGCGGCGGTTCAACGACTATCCGCGCCTTGGCTCGGTGGTCGGCTACGATACCGTGGTGTCGATCGTCACCATGCTGCGCAAGGCCGGCAGCACCGACACCGAGAAGATGGTCGACGCCATGAAGGGGCTCGCCTTCGAATCCGCCTTCGGCGAGGGACCGGTGCTGTACCGCGCGATCGACCATCAAGCGACGCTCGGCGCGTATGTCGGCAAGACGGCGCTCAAGGGCGGCAAGGGCACGATGGTCGGCTGGCGCTACGCCGACGGCGCGAAGTACCTGCCTTCGGACGACGTCGTCCGTACGTTGCGGCCGCAGGGCTGAGACGACGCGCGACCGCCCGCCCGGCGCGCCGGGCGGGCGGCGTGTCGTCGCCGCGCGCGTCCGACCGCGATGGATTTTCTCGTCATACAGTTCCTGAACGGCCTCGCCTCGGCGTCGTCGCTGTTCCTCGTCGCCTCCGGGCTGACGATCATCTTCGGCGTCACGCGGGTGGTGAACTTCGCCCATGGCTCGCTCTACATGCTCGGCGCCTATATCGCGCTGACCATCGTCGAGCAGCTGCCGCGCGATCCCTGGCTCTACTGGGGCGGCATCCTCGCCGCGGCCGTCGCGGTCGGGTTCATCGGGGTCGCGATCGAGATGCTGCTGCTGCGCCGCATCTACCATGCGCCCGAGCTCTTTCAGCTGCTCGCCACATTCGGCGTGGTGCTGGTGATCGAGGACGTCGCGCAGTGGATCTGGGGGCCGGAGGACAGGCTGGGACCGCGCGCGCCGGGTCTGCGCGGCGCGGTCGAGATCATGGGTCAGCGTTTCCCCCAATACGAACTGCTCCTGATCGCGATCGGTCCTCTGGTCCTGCTGCTGCTGTGGCTCCTGTTCACGCGCACGCGCTGGGGCACGCTGGTGCGCGCGGCGACGCAGGACCGCGAGATGGTGGCGGCGCTGGGCGTCGACCAGAAGTGGCTGTTCACTTCGGTCTTCTTCCTCGGCTCCTTCCTCGCCGGGCTCGGCGGCGCGCTGCAGGTCGCGCGGGCGCCGACGACGCTGCATATGGATCTGGACATCATCGCCGAGGTCTTCGTCGTCACGGTCGTCGGCGGCATGGGCTCGGTGCCCGGCGCGTTTCTGGCGGCTTTGCTGATCTCGGAGCTGCACGCCTTCGGGATCATGATCTTCCCGAAGATCACGTTGGTGCTGACCTTCCTGGTGATGGCGGTGGTGCTCGTGATCCGCCCCTACGGGCTGCTTGGTCGCCCGCCAACCCATCCGCGCGCCGCCGGACCGCTGCGGCCGGTGATGTTCGGTCCGGCCCCGCCGGCGCTGGTGCGTCTCGCCGTCGCCGGGGTCGCCGCCGCCGTGGTCCTGCCGATGCTCGGCGGCGATTATGCGCGCATCGTGGCGACCGAGATGGCGATCCTGGTCCTGTTCGCCGCCAGCCTGCATTTCATGATGGGGCCGGGGGGCCTGGCGTCCTTCGGGCATGCGGCGTATTTCGGCGTCGGTGCCTATGCCGGCGCGCTGCTGCTCAAGCATTTCGGCGCGCCGATGGAGGTCGGATTGCTGGCGGCGCCGCTGGCTGCGGGCCTCGCCGGCCTTCTGGTCGGGTTCTTCGTGGTGCGGCTCGAGGGCGTCTATCTTGCGATGCTGACGCTCGCCTTCGCCCAGATCGCCTGGTCGGCGGCGTTCCAGTGGGTCGAGGTGACCGGCGGCGACAACGGCATCCTCGGTGTCTGGCCGTCGGCCTGGGCGCAGGACAAGCGCGTCTATTACCTGTTTGCGCTGGTGCTGTGCGTCGGCGGCACTCTCGCGCTGCGCCACGCGATCCATTCGCCCTTCGGCTTCGCGCTGCGCGCCGCGCGCGACAACGCCACGCGCGCGGAGGCGATCGGCATCGACGTCGCGCGGGTGCGCTGCGTCGCCTTCGCGGTTGCGTCGGCCTTCGCCGGCGTCGCCGGCGCGCTCTTCGCCTATGCCAAGGGTTCGGTGTTCCCGACCTATCTCGCGATACCCAAATCGGTCGATGCCCTGCTGATGGTCCTTCTGGGCGGGATAGAGACATTGTCGGGCCCGATCGTCGGCGCGCTGGTCTTCCACGGCCTGCAGGAGAACCTCGTCCGTTTCGTCGAGCAGTGGCGTGCGGCGATGGGACTGGTGGTCATCGCGTTGGTGCTCGCGTTCCCGCAGGGCATCGCCGGTTTCGTACGCGATCGGTTTGGGGACAGGCGATGAGCGCGCTGTCTGTCGAGAACATCTCGAAATCCTTTGGCGGCGTCCATGCGGTGCGCAATGTCAGCTTCGCCGTCTCGGCCGGCGAGATGCTGGCGATGATCGGCCCGAACGGGGCAGGCAAGAGCACCTGTTTCAACATGGCGGGGGGGCAGCTGCGCCCCGACAGCGGCCGGGTGCTGCTCGACGGACGCGACATCACCGGCTCGGCGCCGCGCGCGATCTGGCGGCTCGGTGTCGGGCGGACCTTCCAGATCGCCGCGACCTTCGCCTCGATGAGCGT
>JBIKXN010000384.1:0-4002 GCA_044355765.1 Alphaproteobacteria bacterium | reverse complement strand
CACCCAGACCGGCGGGAAATCGCCTATGGCCGACAGCGCGGCCCAGACCAGCAGCGGATGGACGAGCAGCTTGATCGCCAGCAGCACCGGGATCTCGGCGGGCACGCCGCGCACGCGACGCAGCGCCACCGTGACGCCCATGGTGAACAGGGCGCAGGGCGCGGCCGCGTTCTTGAGGAAGACCAGCATCGTGTCGATCGCCGCCGGCAGCCTGACGCCCCAATAGGCGAAGAGGATCGCGAGCGCGATCGCGACGTTGAAGGGATGCGTCGCGATGCGCAGCACGATCAGGCGCAGCATCGCCGCCGGCGCGGTGCGCTCGGCGCTCCCGAAAGCCATCAGCAACGGCACGAGGGTGAAGATCAGGACGTTGTCGAAGACGAAGATCAGCGCGGTCGGGACGATCGCCTCGGTGCCGAGCGCCGCGAGCGTCAGTCCCGGCCCCATGTAGCCGACATTCGAATAGGCCCCGGCCACGGCCTGGATCGTCGCCTCGCGGATCCGCCCGCGCGTCGCGACCAGACCCACCGCGAGCGCGAGGGCGAAGACCGTCGCGGTCGAGAGCGTCGTCGCCAGCACGAAGGGCCAGTTCGCCAGCTGTTCGAAGGGCGCCTCCGCGATCAGCCGGAAGAACAGCGCCGGCAGCGCCAGATACACGATGAAGAAGTTCATCCAGCGCAGACCGTCCTCGGGATGGGCGATCCACCTGCCGCAGACATAGCCGAGCAGGATCAGGCCGAAGAACGGCAGGGCGAGCGAGACGACGGAATCCAGGGCGACCATCCGTGGCGAAGCGGCGCGTTTGTGGAGAAGCCGCGCCGCCGCGTCAATGCCCCCCGCTCTCTTCCCTTCGCGCCGCGGCGCATGCATTCTCCGCGCCGCAGCAAGGAGACGCACCGAGATGTACCTGCCCCCCGCCTTCCGCGAAGAGGACCTGCCAACGCTGCACGCGGCCATGCGGGCGGCGCGGATCGTCAATCTGGTTACCGCCACGCCCGACGGTCTCGTCGCCTCGCCGCTGCCGCTGCTGCTCGCGGCCGACGAGGGCCCGTTCGGCACCCTCTATGGCCACCTGGCCCGCGCGAATCCGCAATGGAAATCGTCTACGGCGGGCGACGCGCTGGCGCTGTTCGACGGTCCCGACGCCTATGTCTCGCCGTCCTTCTATCCGTCGAAGAAGGTCCATGGCAGCGTGGTTCCGACCTGGAACTATGTCGCTGTACACGCCTATGGGCCGGTGGAATTCTTCGACGACGCCGAGCGCCTGCTTGGCGTCGTCACGCGCCTGACGGATCACCACGAGGGCGACCGCGCCGAGCCCTGGGCGGTCAGCGACGCGCCGGACAGCTTCATCCGCGCGCAGTTGCGCGGCATCGTCGGGCTGCGCATGCCGATCGCGCGTCTCGAGGGCAAGCGCAAGCTCAGCCAGAACCGCAACCCCGAGGACCGGGCCGGCGTGGCCGCCGGCCTCGCCGCGAGCGAACGTCCGGGCGACCGCGACGTCGCTGCCCTCATGGGGCCGCCCTGATGGGGCCGGGCTAGATCCGTCCCGGCAGGACCGCGCGCAGGCCCTCCAGGCGCCTGCGATTGACGCCCATGTCGCTGTGCCCGATGCGCGAGGCGCTGCGGAACTGTACGGTCTTCGTGGATTCGTCGATGAAGAACTCGACGTCGTCCACGAAGCCCAGGATGCCGACCTTGAACGCAAAATGCATGTAGCGTCGCGCCTCGTTCTTCTCCAGCAGCCGGACCTTGGGATCGGCGAGCAGGGTCGTCTCGATCCCCGCCATCACGTCAGCGGGCGCCTTGGTGTAGGCGAAGGCGGCGATCGCGTGTTCGGGGCCGCGATCGAAGGTGCAGACGCAGTTCGGGCTGGATGGGCAGGGCGCCAGACGCGGCTGCGCGACGGCGGCGTCGAGGCCCATCGCCTGCCGGGATGGGCCGGGCGCCGGATAGGTGAAGGCCGAACAGCCGGACAGCGCGCAGATCGCGAGCAGACCGAGGATCGGACCGCGTAGCCTCGTTTTCGTCATGGCGTCAGGGCTCCTTTTCGTGCGTCGCTCGGGCAGTCGCCGCACCGGACGGTGCGTGAAGCGGGATGTCGCGGGCGGTCGCCCGGTCCGCATGCGGGATGCGGCAGAACTACGGCGGCGAGGCGCTACACGGCCCGGACACTGCGATCATGCAGCACGCGTCGTGCGGCCCCCGGCCCGTGCGCGGCGCGCATGGAGTCCATGACCCGGCCCACTCGCATCGGGTCGCCCCGCCCTTTCGCGCCGCGACGACCAGCGCCATATCTTTACATCGTAAAGATAGAATAGGCGCCAGGGGTGACACCGTCAAGTTTCGCGATCATCCGGTCCGGATCCTGCCGACGGGGACGCACGGCGCGGGGGTGCCGCGCCCGCGGCGGGCCGGACGAAGCCCGGCGTCGAGACCGGGAACGGCCCGCGCGGCGTCCCCGCGCCGCGTCAGTGCAACTTCAGCCGCGGGCGGATGACCTGGTTGACATGGCCGATGGCGATCAGCGCGAGACCGCGCAGCCAGCCATGGATCGCGATCAGATGGATCCGGTAGAGCGAGATGTAGACGAAGCGCGCCAGCCGGCCCTCGATCGCCATGCGCCCGCCGATCAGATTTCCCATCAGGCTGCCAACCGTCGAGAACCGCGACAGCGAGACCAGGGATCCCTTGTCGCGGTACTCGAAGGCGGTCAGCTCGCCCCGCCCGTCGACCAGCGCCTTGACGTTGCGCAGCGCCGTGTCGGCCATCTGATGCGCGGCCTGCGCGCGCGGCGGCACCGGCCGCGTGTCGCCGGGCGGCACGAAGGAGGCGCAATCGCCGATCGCGAAGATGCGCGGATCGCGGGTCGTCTGCAGCGTGGGCTTCACCACCAGCTGGTTCGCCCGGTTCGTCTCGAGGCCGCCGATCCCTTCCAGCAGATCCGGGCCGCGCACGCCGGCGGCCCAGACCCTGAGATCGGCGCGGACGATCCCGGCATCGGTGACCACCTCGCCGGGCCGCACCTCGGTCACCTTGGTGCCGGTGAGCACGCGCACGCCCAGGTTTTCCAGCTCCGTCTTCGCCGCCTCGGCCAGCTTCTCGGGCAGCGCCGGCAGGATACGGGGCCCCGCCTCGATCAGGGTCACGGTGAGGCGCGACTCGTCGAACACCTCGAGCCCGTAATGCTTGAGCGCCGAGGCGGCGTTGAACAGCTCGGCCGCCAGCTCGACGCCGGTGGCGCCGCCGCCGACGATCGCGATCTCGACGCGCGCGTCCGATTTCGGATCGGCGCTCAGCTGGCGCGACACGCGCAGGCAATGGTCGAGCAGCTTCTGGCGGAACCTGTCGGCCTCGCGGCGGCTGTCGAGGAACAGGCAGTGCGCGCGGGTGCCGGGCGTGCCGAAATCGTTGGAGACCGCGCCGACCGCCAGAACCAGATAATCGTAGCGGATGCGATGACGGCCGATCAGCTCCGAACCGTCCTCGTCGAGGATCGGCGCGACAACCACGTGGCGGGTCTCGCGGTCGATCGTCTCCAGGCTGCCGAGAAAGAAGCGGTAGCCCCAGCGATGGCCGTGGCCGCGATAGCCGACCTCGTCGAGATTGGCGTCGAGCGAGCCAGCCGCGACCTCGTGCAGCAGCGGCTTCCAGATATGGGTGTGGTTGCGGTCGACCAGGATGATGTCGTAGCGCTCGCGGCCGTAATGCGCGCCGAGCTTGCGCACCAGTTCCAGACCGCCCGCCCCGCCGCCGACCACGACGATCTGGGTCTTGAGCGACGGCGGCCGGGCGTCGGCGCGCGCGGGCGGATCGTCCGCCGTCGTCTGATCCAGCATCGGATACCCCCCCGGGCGAGCCCCTGTTCCTCGCTGCAGGATAGCTCACGAACCGGCCCCAGCAACCCGGGACCGGCGACCTGGGATGGAGCCCGGATCGGTTGCGGGCTCCTTCCCCGGTTGGTTGGCGCGGCAGGATTGGTCTAGCTTCGGGCGCGTCAGG
>JBIKXN010000385.1:0-4002 GCA_044355765.1 Alphaproteobacteria bacterium | reverse complement strand
TGTTCGTCTATGGCCTGCGCACGCTGATCGCGCGGCCGCCGGCTCCGGACGGCGGCGCGGACGGCGACGGCGCCGAGGATGCCGGCGACGCGGCCTCGGCATTCCTGCTCACCCTCGCCAACCCGATCACCGTGTTCTCGTTCGTGGGCGTCTATGTCGCCTTCGGCATCCAGGCCGATTCGCGCGTGGACGCCGGCGACGCGCAGCTCGTGGCCGGGGTGTTCCTGGGCGCGCTCGTCTGGTGGCTGGCCGTCGCCACCGCCGCCAGCCGGCTGCGCACCAGGTTCGCGGGCGGCGGATTCGTTTGGGCCAACCGCGTGGCGGGCGCGACCATCCTCGCCTTCGCCGCGGCGCTGCTGGTCCAGGCCCTGGCCTGAGCGCCTCGCGACGACCGGGACCGGGCGGCTCAGCCGCGCGCCAGCGGTCCGGCGATCAGCGCCTCGGCGATCTGCACCATGTTGAGCGCGGCGCCCTTGCGCAGATTGTCGCCCACGCACCAGAAGGCAAGGCCGTGCGCGACGCTCGGATCCTTGCGCACCCGGCTGACATAGACCTTGTCCTCGCCGACGACCTCGACCGGCGTCACATAGCCCTCGTCGGCGCGGTGATCGACCAGCCCGACGACGTCGCCATCGCGCCACGCGCGCCAGGCGCGGCGCGCGGTCGCCTCGTCGATGTCGCGCGCGAACTCGGCGAAGACGCAGCACGCGTTGCCGACGAAGACCGGGGCCTGGACGCAGGTGGCGACCACCTTGACGTCGGGGCCCAGCAGCTTGCGCGTCTCCACCGCGATCCGCCATTCGGCGCGGGTGAAGCCGTCGGGCATGAAGGCGTCGACATGCGGGATCAGGTTGAAGGCGATCTGCTTGGGGAATTCCTCGCGTTCGATCGGCTGGTTCACATAGACGCCGCGCGTCTGCGCGAAGAGCTCGTCCATCGCCGGGCGACCGCCGCCCGACACCGCCTCGAAGCTGGAGACGACCGCCCGCGTCAGGGAGGCGATGTCGTGCAGCGGCTTCAGCACGGTCGCGCAGATCGCGGCGCTGGCGGACGGGCTGGCGACGATGCGCCGCCTTGCGAAGCGCGCCAGCGTCGCGCCGTTGACCTCGGGAACGACCAGCGGCACGTCCGGTTCCATCCGGAAGGCGTCGCTGTTGTCGATCACGGCGGCGCCGGCGGTTGCCGCGCGCGGCATATGGGCGCGTGCGGCGTCGGCGGTCATGGCCGACAACACGATGTCGCAGCCGGCGAAGTCGAAATCGTCGAGGCCCTGCACGCGCAGGTCGTGCTCGCCGAAACTGACCTCGCCGCCCACCGAACGGTCGGATGCCAGCGCGACGACGTCGTCGGCCGGGAAGCGTCGTTCCTCGAGCACCTGCAGGATCTCGCGTCCGACATTGCCGGTCGCGCCGGCCACTGCGATTCGATAACCCATCCCGATCCTCGTCTGCGCCGCCGCATGCCCGCCCCGACCGTCGCCGGAGCTTCACAAATAGATCACCGAAGCGACATGCAAGCAGGTCGCCGCACCCGCCTATCCTGCCTACCCGCCGGCGCGTCAACTACGGGACCGGCGACCACAAGGGAACAGAAATCGATGCAGTCATCGCACCAAGGCCACCCGCGCGCGGCACGGGACGGCGAGGAGCTCCTCTTCCTGCGCCGCTGGCTTGCCCATCCGCTGAAGGTCGGCGCGCTGCTGCCGTCCTCGGCCTGGCTGGGCCGGCTGGTCGCCCGCAACGTGACGCTGGGCCCCGGCGAATACGTCGTCGAGGTCGGCGCCGGCACCGGCACCGTGACCCGCGAACTTCTCGCCTCCGGCATCCCGTCCGACCGGCTCTTCGTGGTCGAGCTCGATCCCGATCTCTGCGCCTTCCTGCGCCGGCAGCTGCCGGGCGCCAACGTCATCCAGGGCGACGCCACGCAGCTGCGGGCGTTGCTGCCCGCCGACGTGCCGGGCAAGGTCCGCACCGTCATCTCCGGCATACCGATGGTGACCCTGCCACTGCCGCTGCAGCGGCGGATGATCGACGCCTGGTTCGACGTGATGGGCCCGGGCGGACGGATGCTGCAATACACCTACTCGCTGGTATCGCCCCTGCCCGAGGCGCGGCTGGGCGTGCGCGGCAGGCGCTGCGGCATCGTCATGCGCAACGTTCCCCCGGCCTGGGTCTGGAGCTACACCCGCGACGCCGAGGCGACGCGCGCGGCCTGATCGGGCCCCGCGCGCCGGGCTGGATCAGGCGCCGAGCCGGTCCAGCGCGCCCAGGACCGCGTCGCCCATGCCGGTCGTCGACACCTTGGTGCAGCCCGGCTGCATGATGTCGGCGGTACGGATGCCCTTGGCCAGCACGTCGCGCGCCGCGTTCTCGATCAGCGCCGCGTCCTCGGGCAGGTCGAAGGAATAGCGCAGCAGCATGGCGAAGCTGAGCATCGTGGCCAGCGGATTGGCGAGCCCCTTGCCGGCGATGTCTGGCGCCGAGCCGTGGATCGGCTCGTAGAGCGCCTTGCGCCGACCGGTGGCGTCGGGATCGCCAAGCGCGGCCGAAGGCAGCATGCCGAGCGAGCCGGTCAGCATCGAGGCGAGGTCGGAGAGCATGTCGCCGAACAGGTTGTCGGTGACGATGACGTCGAACTGCTTGGGATTGCGCACCAGCTGCATGGCGCAATTGTCAGCGTACATATGGACCAGCTCGACGTCGCGGTAGGACTGCGCGTGCAGCTTCGTGACCGTCTCGCGCCACAGCACGCCGGTGTGCATGACGTTGGCCTTCTCGACCGAGCAGACCTTGTTGCCGCGCTTGCGCGCCAGCTCGAAGGCGACCCGCGCGATGCGTTCGATCTCGGGCGTGGTGTAGACCTGGGTGTCGACCGCGCGCTTGGTGCCGTCGGCCAGGGTCTCGATGCCGCGCGGCTCGCCGAAATAGACCCCGCCGGTAAGCTCGCGCAGGATCATGATGTCGAGGCCCGCGATGACCTCCTTCTTCAGGGTCGATGCCTCGGCGAGTTCGGGGAAGACGGTCGCCGGTCGCAGATTGGCGTAGAGACCCATCTCCTTGCGCAGCCGCAGGATCGCCCGCTCCGGCTTCATGTCGAAGGATCCGGTGTCCCATTTCGGCCCGCCCACCGCGCCGAACAGCACGGCGTCGACCGAGAGCGCATCGGCCATCGTCTCGTCGGTGATCGGCGTGCCCTTGGCGTCGATGCTGGCGCCACCGACCAGGCCCTCCTTGATGTCGAAACGCACGGCGCGGCGGCGGTCGAACCAGTCGATGACGCGGCGCACCTCGCGCATCGCCTCGGGGCCGATCCCGTCGCCGGGAAGGAAGAGCATCGTCTTGTTGGCGGCCATGTCGGTCGTTCCTGCGCTCGTGTGGTGGATCGGGTCGCGCCGGGATCAGCCCGGCGCCATCGACAGCCAGGGCTGGGCGGTGGCCTGGCGCGTCTCGTAGCCGGAGATGTCGCCGCCCTTCTGCATCGTCAGCCCGATATCGTCGAGCCCGTTCAGCAGGCAGTGACGGCGGAAGCCGTCGATCTGGAACTTGATCGTCTCGCCATCCGGACGGACGATTTCCTGCTTCTCCAGATCTATCGTCAGCTGCGCGTTGGCGCCCTTGCGCGCGTCTTCCATCAGCTTGTCGACGGTCTCCTGCGGCAGCGGGATCGGCAGGATCCCGTTCTTGAAGCAGTTGTTGTGGAAGATGTCCGCGAAGCTCGGCGCGATGATGCAGCGGATGCCGAAATCGAGCAGCGCCCAGGGCGCGTGCTCGCGGCTGGACCCGCAGCCGAAATTGGCGCCAGCGATCAGGACCTGCGCCTTGCGGTAGGCGGGCTGGTTGAGGACGAAATCCGGCTTCTCGGTTCCGTCGGTCTCGTAGCGCATCTCGTCGAACAGCGCCTTGCCGAGGCCGGTGCGCTTGATGGTCTTGAGATGCTGCTTGGGGATGATCATGTCGGTGTCGACGTTGATCATCGCCAGCGGCGCGGCGACGCCGGTCAGCT
>JBIKXN010000040.1:0-13273 GCA_044355765.1 Alphaproteobacteria bacterium | reverse complement strand
GCCGATCTGCGTCGTCGGCTTTCCCTTCGGCGCCGGTCGACCGGAGAGCCTCGCGCGCGAGGCCGCCGACGCGGTCGCCGCGGGGGCACGCGAGATCGACATGGTGATCGCCTATGGAAGGCTGCGCGGCGAGGAATTCATGGCCGTCCATGACCATGTCCGTGCCTGCGTCACGGCCGCCGCGGTGCCGGTCAAGGTGATCCTGGAAACGGCGGCGCTGACCGACGCGCAGATCGCCCAGGGCGCGCTGATCGCCGCCGCGGCGGGTGCGGCTTTCGTCAAGACCTCGACCGGTTTCGGTGGCGGCGGCGCCAGCGCGCACCATGTCATGCTGATCCGACGCGCCGTCGGCGACGCGATCGGCGTCAAGGCATCGGGCGGCATCCGCAGCGCCGCCGAGGCCCACGCCATGCTTCGCGCCGGCGCCAACCGCATCGGCGCCAGCCGTATCGAGCCTGGGGGCGCCGCGCCGACGAAAGGGTATTGAGATGCGCCGCGCCGCCGCCGCCATTTTCGGGACCGTTCTGCTTCCCCTCGCCGCCGCCGCCCAGCCCGCCGCCCATGACATGCAGACGGTCGACGCCTTCCGCATCGACCGTACCGAGGTGACGATCGGCCAGTTCCGCCGCTTCGCCGAAGCCACGGGGCTGGTCACCGCCGCGGAAAAGGCCGGCGGCGGGTTCCAGTTCCGCGCCGGGTGGGAGCGCATGCCCGGCTGGACCTGGCGCGCGCCTTTCGGCCGGCCCGGCGGCGACGACGAGCCCGTGGTGCATCTGACCTGGCACGAGGCGCAGGCCTATTGCCGCTGGGCTGGCTTGCGCCTGCCGACCGACGCCGAATGGGCGCGCGCGGCCTATACCGAGACGCGCGCCGAGCCGCCGCCGCCGTTCCAGCGTGGCAGGACCTATCCGTTCCCGACCGGCGAATCCGCCGACGGAGCCAACCAGCTCGACCGGCCGAAAGGCACGCTGGGAGGCCAACTCGGCCGCGGCGCCGGCCATGTCGCGGTCCGCACCACCCAGCAGGGCGTCAACGGCCTCTGGGACATGGGCGGCAATGTCTGGGAGTGGGTCGATCAAGAAACCGCCGCCGGCAAGCGCACGCGCGGCAGTTCCTGGTGGTATGGCGCATCGCAGCTGCGCGCCGACAACCTGGCCGAGAAGCCGGCCGATTTCCCGGCCGTCTATATCGGCCTGCGCTGCGCCGCGGGCGGGTGACGGACGCGCCTACTGGTTGGCGAAGACCAGCGCGGACGCTGGGAGCAGGAAAGCGGTCGTCGCCCTGGAGACGAGTCCGAGCCTGGCAAGCGTGGCATCGGACGCTGGATAAACCAGAACATGCTTGCCGAAGAACGGCCTGCCGCGGATCTGCATGAGATTGGCAACGCCCTTTTCCATGCCTTCGAAATCGTCGAGCGCGATCACCACCCCGGGATCCGCCAGACGCTCCACCAGTTCGAGATCCTCGGCCGACACGCGGCCGTCGATGTGCAGGAAGTCGAGCCGCGCGCCGGCGGTCAGAAGTTCGAGCAGCGCGCCCGTGCTGCGCGTCCTGGGAAATCCGACGATCTCGCAGGTTGCGATCTGCGGCAGCCTGAAATCGTTGCTGCCGTCGCAGGTGAAGATCCGTCCCCCGTTGGCGTTACGGTCGATCGCAAGCGCCATCGCCAGGGTCGACTTGCCGATGAAGGTCCCGACCTCGAAGACCTGGGACGGCCGCAGATTCCGCGTCGCGATGTAGAGAAGCAGCGCGGCCGCGAACGAGATCGACCCCGTGTTGTAGTCCATCTCCGCGCGCGTCGCCTCGCACGCGTCGCTGGCGGCCGCGAGCTGGTCGCGGGCCGCCGGCAACTCCGCCTCCACGGATTCGATCCACTGGTCCCAGAGGATGTCGCTGAGGTAGCGCGGCGTCAGCCGCAATCTGGC
This sequence comes from Alphaproteobacteria bacterium, assembly GCA_044355765.1. GTDB lineage: Bacteria > Pseudomonadota > Alphaproteobacteria > CACIAM-22H2 > CACIAM-22H2 > CAIOSQ01. Next base: position 11,348 of record JBIKXN010000040.1, on the reverse strand, counting down.
TTCGACCATCGTGCCTCCGCTTGCGTCGCGACCGATGCCGACGGTGTCGCGCTCAGTACATGTGCTGGCCGCCGTTGATCGACAGCGTGGAGCCGGTGATGAAGGCGCCTTCGTCGGCGACCAGGAAGGCGACGCCGCGCGCGATCTCCTCGGCATGGCCGAGGCGACCGACAGGGATGCGCGCGATGATCTTCTTGAGCACGTCGGCGGGGACGGCCTGGACCATCTCGGTGTCGATATAGCCGGGGGCGATCGCGTTCACCGTGATGCCCTTGGCCGCACCTTCCTGGGCCAGCGCCTTGGTGAAGCCGTGGATGCCGGACTTCGCCGCGGCGTAGTTGACCTGGCCGTACTGGCCCATCTGCCCGTTGACCGAGCCGATGTTGACGATGCGCCCGAAGCCCTTCTCGAGCATCGAGTCCCACACGCATTTGCAGAGGTTGTAGCAGCTGCCCAGATTGGTATCGATCACCTGGTCCCACATGTCGCGCGACAGGCGCTTCATGGTGGCGTCGCGGGTGATGCCGGCATTGTTGACCAGCACCTCGACCGGCCCGATCTCCGCCGCGATCTTCGCGATCGCCGCCTGGCAGGCGGCGAAATCGCCGACATCGAACTTGTAGGCGGGGATGCCGGTCTCGGCGGTGAAGGCCTGGGCGATCGCGTCGTTGCCGCCGTAATTGGCGACGACGCGATAGCCGGCCGTCTTCAGGCCTTGGCTGATGGCGCGGCCGATGCCGCGGGTGCCGCCGGTGACGAGTGCCACGCGTCCAGTCATGTCTTCCTCCCTCGGGTCAGTCTTGCGATCGGCTTCAGCGTTCGACGCACAGCGCGATGCCCATGCCGCCGCCGATGCACAGCGTGGCGAGGCCCTTGCGCGCGCCGCGGCGACGCATCTCGAACAGCAGCGTGTTGAGCACGCGGGCACCCGATGCGCCGACCGGGTGGCCGATGGCGATGGCGCCGCCGTTGACGTTCACCTTCGACACGTCCCATCCCATGTCCTTGTTGACCGCGCAGGCCTGGGCGGCGAAAGCCTCGTTGGCCTCGATGAGGTCGAGATCGCCGGCCTTCCAGCCGGCCTTCTCCAGCGCCTTGCGCGAGGCCGGGATCGGACCCGAGCCCATGATCGCCGGATCGACGCCGGCGGTCGCCCAGGACACGATGCGCGCGAGCGGCGTCACGCCGCGCCGCGTCGCTTCGGCCTCGCTCATCAGCACCGCGACGGCCGCGCCGTCGTTGATGCCCGACGCGTTGCCCGCGGTCACCGTGCCGGCCTTGTCGAAAGCCGCGCGCAGCTTGGCCAGCGTCTCCAGCGTCGTGCCGTGCTTGGGATATTCGTCGTCGGCGACGACGACGTCGCCCTTGCGGGTCTTGACGGTCACCGGGACGATCTCGTCCCTGAACTTGCCGGCCTTCTGCGCGGCCTCGGCCTTGTTCTGCGAGGCGAGCGCGAAGCGGTCCTGCTCCTCGCGGCCGATCTGCCAGTTGCGCGCGACGTTCTCGGCGGTGTTGCCCATGTGATAGCCGTGGAATGCGTCCATCAGCCCGTCGCGCAGCATCGTGTCGGTCAACTCGGCCGCGCCCATCTTCACGCCGGCGCGCAGATGCACGCAATGCGGCGCCTGGGTCATGCTCTCCTGACCGCCGGCGACGACGATCGCGCTGTCGCCGTTGCGGATCGCCTGGAAGCCCAGCGCCACCGCGCGCAGACCCGACCCGCAGAGCTGGTTGATGCCGTAGGCGGTCTTCTCGGCCGGGATGCCGGCCTTCATGGCCGCCTGGCGGGCGGGGTTCTGGCCCGCGCCCGCGGCCAGGATCTGGCCCATCACGACCTCATCGACCTCGGCGGGCGCGACCTTGGCGCGTCCGAGCGCCTCGCCGATGGCGATCGCGCCCAGCTCGTGGGCCGCAAGCGAGGCGAAAGCACCGTTGAAACTGCCGACCGGCGTACGCGCGGCGGCGGCGATCACGACATTGGTCATGGCGGGTCCTCTCCAGTTTGGCGGCGCATCTATACAGGCAAGCTTACGACGCGCTTACGCCGGATGACAGGCGGCTCCGCGTCAGCTTGCCGCATGGGCCCTGATCCAGCCAACGATCTCCGGCCACAATGTCGCCGGACCTCGGGCGGAGGCCATCATTCCGATATGCCCCAGCGCGGGGCGCAGCGTCCGCGCACCGGGGATCGCCGCCGCCAGCGGCAGGGCGGCCCCCGGCGGCACGATCCGGTCGCGGGCGGGAACGACCGCCAGGGTCGGCAGACGCAGCAGCTCGGGCCGCATGGCGGCGCCGCCGATCGTCCAGACACCGCGCGCCGTGACGTTTTCGCCATACCAGCCGAGCAGGCATTCGCGGGCCACGGGCGCCGCCAGCGGCACGCCGTCGTTGAGCCAGTCCTCCAGCGCCGCGAAGTCGCGCGCACCCGCTTCGTTGGCCCGCGCCAGCGCCGTGAATTTGCGCAGCGCCAGCAGCGGGTCGAGCGCGGCGAACAGAGCCTGGAGCATGTCGACCGGAACCTCGCCGGCGACATCGGCGGCGGGCAGCCAGAGACGCGCCTGGGCCGCCAGCGCCGCCGCCTGGTCGGGGCGCTCGGCATGGAAATCCCAGGGCGTGGCGAGCAGGACCAGCCCGTCGAGCCGCGCGGCGAAGTCCCGCGCCAGGGGCAAGGCGAGCAGCCCGCCCATGCAATAGCCCACCAGCGTGGCGCGCCGGCCCGATGCCGCGCAGACATGGGCAAGGCAGCGCGCCAGGCGCCCGGCGACATAGGCGTCGAGCCCCCAGCCGCGCTCGACGCTGCCCGGCCGGTCCCAGTCGAGCAGTAGGGGCCGCAACCCCGCCGCCGCGAGCGCCCGCGCGAAGCTGCGCTCCGGCAGCAGGTCCAGGATGTAGCCGCGGTTGATCAACGACGGGATGAGCAGGACCGGCGGCGCGCCGCTGCCCGGCGCGGCATCGAGCAGGCGCGCGCTTCCCTCGCGCCAGGCGACCGGCCAGGGCGGTTCCTCGCGACGGAAAGGATGCCGACGATAGCGCGCGATACCCTCGGCGAAGGCCGCGGCGCGCGCCAGGATCTCGCGGCCGAGCGCCGCGCGCAGCGCCTCAGGATCGGCGCGGGCGAGAGCTGCGGCGAGTTCCGGATCGGCCGCCGCCAGCCGCCTCGAGAGCGGCGACCCGCTTCTCGAGTTCTGCAACGCGCCCTGCGAGCCCAGCAAGGCCGCGCTCGCCGCCGCCAGATGCAGCGCCAGCGGGCGGGGCGCCATGCGGCGGTACGGCGGAGGCGGAAGGCGTGTCATCGGCGCGGCCATGCTGGGCCGCGGCCGCGGCGCCTGTCCAGAGCGCGGCCCATGCCGCAGGCACGGTCGCAAGGCGCTGCGCCATCTCGGTGAGCGCAGGATCGGCTGCCGCGGCCGCCACCTGTTCCTGCCAGAGATCGAGGAAGCGCCGCGCCAGGGCGGCCGGATCTTCGCTGCCGTCGTTCATGCGTCGGACCCCGTTCGGAAGCGGCGCTTGCGGCCGGAAGGCTTCGCGGGCACCATACAACCATGAGCGCAGAGGGGAAATCGGCCGACCAGCCTGGCTCGGCCGCCACCGGTTCCGCCGACGACGCCAAGCGCGTCAAGGTCAAGAAATACGCCAATCGTCGCCTCTACAACACGGCGACGTCGACCTACGTCACGCTCGACGACCTGTCCACCATGGTCAAGCAGGGCATCGACTTCGTCGTGCACGACGCGAAGTCCGGCGAGGACATAACCCGCGCCGTGCTGACCCAGATCATCGTCGAGGAGGAATCGAAGGGCGGGCAGAACCTGCTGCCGATCGGGTTCCTTCGCCAACTGATCGGATTCTACGGCGACAATCTGCAATCGGTCGTACCGCGCTATCTCGAGGCCTCGATGCAGGCCTTCGCACACAACCAGGAACAGTTTCGCGACTCGATGAAGGCCGCGTTCGGCGGCTTCTTCCCCTTCGGCCCGCAGCTGGAGGAGACGAGCAAGCGCAACATGACGCTGTTCCAGAACGCGATGACGCAGATGTGGACGCCGTTCGGACAAGGCCAGGAGCCGGGTCATACGGAGGCTCAGGCTCCGACCACGGCAAGCGACACGGCGCCCGCGGCGCCGCCAGCCCCCGGCACCGGCGCCGCCGAGGCGCCGTCGCTGCAGGACCTGCAGAAGCAGTTGGAGACGATCCAGCGCCAGCTCGCCGCCCTGACCAAGCCGTGACCGGCTTCAGACGGCCGATCGTCCGCCGTTGACCACGGTAAAGACCGGCACCGTCTGACCCTGGGCTTCGGCGGCGGGGGCGGTCCAGGGGCGTTCCAGCGACGGCTTGCCGAAGCGCCAGCCCTGCATGTAACGCACGCCGCGGCGCGTCAGCAGCGCCGCGTCCTGATCGTTCTCGACGCACTCGGCGACCGTGAACAGCCCGAGCCCGTCGGCGAGCCCGATCAGCGTGCGCACGAAGAGCTGGTTGTCGACATGCTCGGACAGGCCACGCACGAAGGACCCGTCGATCTTGACGCAATCCACCTCGAGCGCCTTGAGGCTGCGGAAGCTGGTGTAGCCGGCGCCGAAATCGTCGAGCGAGACCCGGCACCCGAGGTCGCGCAGCTTGCGCACGAAGCGGGCCGTCTCGTCGATGTCCTGCAGCGCCACGGTCTCGGTGATCTCGACCGTCAGGCGCTGGGCGAGTTCGGGCATGCCGCGCACCAGCGTGCCCAGCGTGCGCAGCCAGTTGCGGTCGCCGGTGGTGTGGCCCGAGACGTTCACGGCGAGCTTGAGGTCCGGAAAGGCGCTGAGCTCTTCGACCGCGAGTTCGAGCGCCCGGCGATCGACCTGGCGCATGAGCCCGGACTGCTCGACCAGCGGCACGAAATCGGCCGCCGCGAGCACCTGGCCGTTTCGGCGGCGCAGCCGGATCAAGCATTCGTAATGGTCGGTGCGACGGCTCTGGGTCTCGACGATGGGCTGGAAGGCCAGCATGACGCGACCGTCCTTCAGCCCGGACTGGACCTCTTCCACCACCCACATCGCATGGCGGCGCTGCTCGCGATGGGCGGGTCCGTCCTGGTAGAGCGCGAAGCAGTCGCAGCCCTGCTGTTCGGCCGACTGCAGCGCCGCCTCGCCGCGCCCCATGATCTCGGCGACCATGGGCGGCTGCTCCTGGAAAGCCACACCGCCGATCGAGACCGTGACATGCAGGTCGCCGCCCGGCGCGGAGATGCGGGACTGCCGCACCGCGGCCAGGATCTTCTCGGCGGTGATCGCCAGATCGACCAACGGCGAATGGCTCAGCACGATGCCGAACCGGTCGGCACCGATGCGGCCGATGATGTCCGTGTTGCGCAGGCTGCGATCGAGGACCCGGGCGACGGCGACCACCACCGCGTCCGCGGAGTCGGCACCGAATGCCTCGGCGATGTGCTGCAGCTTCTCGATCCCGACGACCAGATAGGCGCCGGCGACGCCGTAGCGCCGCGCCGATCCCAGCGCATGCTCGAGCGCGTCGCGCAGCCGGGCACGGTTGAAATGGCCCGTGAGTTCGTCGTGGTTGGCGAGATACTCGAGCTGCGCCTCGCGCGCCTTGCGCGCACCGACCAGACGAAGCACGCCGGTGATGCCCGCGGGCTGGCCGTGCTCGTCGTAGAGGGCGATGCCGCGATCATGGACCCAGACGGGGTCGTCGTGATCGTCGCGCACGCGATACTCGCATTCGTAGGGCTCTGCCCCGGTGCCGCCCAGATGGCGCGCCAGCGCGGCGGCGCGCGTCGTCGCGTCCTCGGGCAGGATCCGCGCCGCGAGCGCATCGGCGCTGCGCACGGCGGCGAACTGGGCGCCCAGCCCGGTCGGATCCGAAAGCCACTCGATGGCCCCGGACCGCACGTCCCAGGCATAGGCTATGTCGGCGGCCGCACCGAGCGCGGCGAGCAGTCTCTGCCCTTCTGGCATCTTGTCCCGCATCGGACTTCGCTCTTTCCCCTGCCCCGTGGATCGCCGGTTGGGCGCAGGGACATGGTCATCCCCGGAGGCCGCGCGACCGTATCGGCCAAGTATTAACACCAGATGAACACCGGACGCATCCCCTTGAAAACGGCGCACATCCAGAGTTACGCCCCATTTTCTTCGCTTTTTACCGAAATTTCAATGTTCGTGTCCTAGCTTCGGGCACGGGAATCCCGCCGTGCAACCCCTCGCCCTCGCCGCCAGCGCGCCCCGCCTTGCGCCGCGCGGCACCGACCGTATCGACCTGCTGCCCCTGCGGCCATCCGACCCGGAAGGCGGCCGGGGACGCGCGCGCGCCGGATCGGCGGATCCGATCGAGATACTCGATCCGCGTCCCGTCGACCGCGACGGGTTCCGCGGCCGGGCGCGCCAGGGCCTCCCCGACCGGACCGACGGCCTGCGCCAGCGTTTCCCGGAGCGCGAGACCGTCAGGGTCATCGACCACGGCGCGCTCGACGACGCAGCGATCCGGCACGATCGCCTGTACCCGCGGCGACTGGCGCCGGCGGTCCCGGCACCGTTCCTGACCCAGTTCCTCGCCCAGCGCGATCCGGGCGTCGCGGCGCATCTCGAGGACTGGCCGGGCGCGCGCGGCGCCTATGCGCGCGCCGATCGCCTTTCCGCTTCCGGACCACGCGGGTTGTCGATCATTCTGTGAGCCGCGCCCTCGAGGGCGCCGACAGGACGAGGCGACGATGGCGCAGCGACAACTCGATATTCCCGACACGATCTTCGCCTTCGCCGTGCCGATGCTCCCGGCGCGCGACGTCGACGCCACCGTCGCGTTCTTCGAGTCCGTGCTGGGGTTCCGGCGCGACTTCTCGCGCGGCGCGCCGACCGAGCACGCGGGCATGAAACGCGACGGCGCCGAACTCCAGTTCTTCCGCTGCGACGACCCAGCCGTGCTCGCGCAATCCTCCTGCAGGATCCGGGTCGACGGCATCGACCAGCTCTACGCGCGCTGCGTCAATCGCGGCGTCGTCCATCCCGGGCGCATGCTGGCGGAGACCTCCTGGGGGCACCGGGAATTCGCGATGCTCGACCCCGACGGGGTATGCGTCGCCTTCTTCCAGCCGCTGCGCCCGTGACCCGGCCGTGAGCCCTTGCATCGCCATCTGCCGGCTGGATCCGCGCACCAGACTGTGCATCGGCTGCGGGCGCAGCATCGACGAGATCGCAGCCTGGCCCGACCTCGACGACACCGCGCGCCAGCGCATCCTCGCCCGGCTGCGCGGCCTGCGGCGCGACGACGGATCGTCCGGCGGCGGGCTGCGCTGACCTGTCGCAGCGCTGCGGCGTTTTGGCCCCGATGCGCCGCGCGCCGCGTGCGCGATGATGCGCGCCCAGCGCCGCTCATGGCGACCGAAGCGAGGACATATGAACCATCACCACCGCCAGACACTGCATGCCCTGTTCGCCCACCCCATCAGCGCGAACATCGCGATGGCCGACGTCGCGTCCGTCCTGACCCATCTCGGCGCCGAGATCGACAATCGCCAGAAATCCCGGATCGGGGTGACGCTCCGCGGCCATACGGCGGTGTTCCACACGCCCCACCATCACCTCGGCAAGGACGAGGTCGCGCAGGTCCGGAAGTTCATCGCCGGATGCGGGATCGATCCGCAGCGCGACTTTCCGCTGTGACGCGGCGCGTGACGCGCGCCGCGCCTGGGGCTCATACGCCGAGATAGGCTTGGTATTCGTGCGGGTGCGGCAGCGCGCAGTCGCGCCGCACGCCCTCGGCGAGTTCCGTCGCCAGCGCGTCGCACAGCGCGGCGTCGAAGACGTCGTCGGCCAGAAGGAAGTCGCGGTCGGCGTCGAGCGCCGCCACCGCCTCGGCGAGGTTGAGCGCGAAACCCGGCGAGGCGCGGCGGCGCATGTCCCAGGCGCCGCCGCGCTGCTCGCGCTGGCCGAGCGGCCCGGGGTCGAGCCCGCGCGCGATCCCGTCGAGCCCGGCCATCGCCAGCCCCGCGAGCGCCAGATAGGGGTTGGCCGCGGCATCCGGAAACCGGAACTCCAGACGCGCCGCCCCGGGCAGCGCGGCTCGCGGTAGCCGGATCGCCGCCCCGCGGCCGGCGATGCCCCAGGTCAGCTTCGCGCTTGGGGCATAGAGGCGCGCCAGCCGCTTGAAGCTGTTGGTGGCCGGGTTGGTGAGCGCATTAAGCGCCCGCGCATGGGCGAACACGCCGCCGACGAAGCCGCGCGCCAGCCGCTCGCCGTCAGGGCCCGCCAGGACGGGCGAGCCGCCGCGCCAGAAGGACAGGTTGAGATGCAGCCCGGATCCCGGGCCCTGGACCAGCGGCAGCGGCATGAAGGTCGCGGTCCTGCCGTCGCGCGCGGCCGCCGCGAGCACGAGCGCCTTGGCGATCTGGATCCGGTCCGCCGCACGCAGCGCCGGCGCATGGCGCAGCACCAGTTCGTGCTGGCCGGCCCCCGCCTCGTGCTGATGCTTGAGCGGCTCCAGCCCGATCCGCTCGGCCGCAGCCGCGAGTTCGGCGCGCCAGGACGCCGCGACGTCTGCGGGCGGCAACGCCAGGTGCCTGCCGGCATCGTCCACGCCATGCCCCGCATGTGTTCCATCGCGCCCGGCGTCCCAGGCCAGGACGCTGAAGCCGCAGGCCGTCGCCGAGATCTGGTAGCGCACCGACTCGAACAGATGGAATTCGAGTTCCACCCCCACGCGCAGTTCGTCGGCGACGCCGCGCGCGGCGAGCCGATCGAGCGCCCGCGCCAGCGTGGCCCGCGGATCGAGACGCGACGGCGCGCCTTCGGCCGCGCCCGGCTCGTGGACCTGCGCGATCGCCGCCAGCGTCGGCACCGGCGCCGGGGCCGCACGGAAGGCCGTGCCCGGAACGGGCACCAGCGCGAGATCGGCGATCCCGGCGCGACGCCACCCCGCGATCGTCGCCGCCGAGACCCGCACCGGCCCGTCCTCGGCCCGCAGCTGCGCGGCGCGCAACGAGACGCCGAGCCAACGGCCGAGGACATCGGTGAAGCGGAGGTCCAGAGCTTCGCAGCCCTGCGCCGCCGCGAGCGCGGCGAGGTCCGCCGTGGCGCAGGCTTCGGTCATGGCGCAAACCTCGCGCGGACCAGCCGCCGCTGTCGCCGGCGCACGGGCAGTAAGCCCGTTGCGCGGCGCCCGTCTCCGAAACGCTTGAATTCGGCGCGCGGCCCCGGTCTTCTCCAGCGCATGCCGGCGCCATGCCCGGCGCAACGCGCGCGTCGCGGCCGCCGATCGGCGGCGACCGCGCATAGCGAGGACCGCCCCGATGCAACGCGCCCTGCCTGTCGCCGACTGCCTGCCCGCCGACCACGACCAGGCGCTGCTGATCGGCCGCGCCTGGAAACCGGGCGTCAATGGCGGCCCCTGCGTCGTCGCGGTGCGCGGCGGCGACCTCGTCGACCTGACGCCGGTCTACACGACCTCGAGCGGACTGCTGGACGGCCTCGACCGCGCCCAGCTTCGCGGACATATCGCCAACGCGGCGCGTCTCGCGGGCATCGCCGAGACGATCGCGAACTCGGACGAGGCCACGCGCGATCCCGGACGGCCCTGGCTGCTGGCACCGGTCGATCTGCAGGCGATCAAGGCCGCCGGCGTCACCTTCGCCCAGAGCATGGTCGAGCGCGTGATCGAGGAGCAGGCGCGCGGCGACGCCACCGCGGCCGACGCGATCCGGCGCGAGATGACCGCTGCGATCGGTGCGGACCTGTCGAAGATCGTCCCCGGCTCGCCGCAGGCCGAGGAGCTCAAGCGGATCCTGGTCGCCAAGGGCAAATGGTCGCCCTATCTCGAGGTCGGCATCGGCCCCTATGCCGAGATCTTCACCAAGTCGCAGCCGATGTCGGCGGTCGGGCACGGCGCCGATGTCGGCCTGCATCCCGAGTCGACCTGGAACAATCCCGAACCCGAGGTCGTCGTCGTCGCCGATCCGCAAGGCCGGCTGGTCGGCGCGGCGCTCGGCAACGACGTCAATCTGCGCGACTTCGAGGGCCGCTCCGCCCTGCTGCTCGGCAAGGCCAAGGACAACAACGCCAGCTGCGCGATCGGGCCCTTCATCCGGCTGTTCGACGGCGCCTTCACGCTGGAGACGGTGTCGAACGCCGACATCGCGCTGACCGTCGAGGGGGCGGATAATTACCGCCTCGAGGGCAAGAGCTCGATGTCGCGCATCAGCCGCTCGCCCGCCGCGATCGCCGCCCAGGCCGCCGGTCGGCACCACCAGTATCCCGACGGCTTCGTGCTGTTCTGCGGCACGATGTTCGCGCCGACCGACGATCGCGACGGCAAGGGAATGGGATTCACCCACAAGATCGGCGACGTGGTCACGATCTCGACGCCGAGCCTCGGAAGGCTCGTCAACCGGGTGCGGTTGTCGACCGAATGCGCGCCGTGGAGCTTCGGGACGCTGGCCTTGATGCGCAACCTGGCCGCGCGCGGCCATCTGCGGGGCTGAGCGCGGAAATGGCACGCATGTTCTGGCAGGCCGGCGCCGACCGGCTCGCCGAAGTCGCCCGCAGCGCGGCGCTGCCCGTCGTTCCCTCCAGCTTCATCTTCCTGCGCCACGGCGAAACCGACGGCAATCTCAAGGGCCTCTATCAACGCGAGGACCAGCCGCTCAACGACACCGGCGAGGCGCAGGCCGCGGCGGCGGCGCGCATCCTGGCGGGCGAGCCGGTTGGCGAGATCGTCGCCAGCCCGATGGCGCGCGCCTGGCGTACGGCGTCGCTCGCCGCCGAGCCGCACGCGCTGGCGCCGCAGCCCGAGCACCGGATCCGCGAGCGCGTCTTCACCGCGCTGTTCGGCCAGCCCAACCACGATTTCGACTGGGGTCGCGATCCGCCGGGATGCGAGACGCTGGGCGAGTTCGTCTCGCGCGTGCGCAGCGGCCTCGCCGACGCGCTGGCGACCGACGCGCCAGCGGGGCGCGAAAGGCTCGTCGTCGCCCATGGCGGCGTGCTGCTGGTGCTGAGCGCGCTGCTCGAGATCGACCTCCACGCGGACCTGCACCGCAACGCGACGCCGCTGCGCTTCCGCCGCGCCGGCAATGGCTGGACCGCGGAAAGGATCGGCGCATGAGCGCGCAGGACCAGCGGATCGGCCTCCGCAGCGCGCGGCTATGCGTCGACATCTCGGCGCTGGGCGCCGAGTTGCGCTCCTTCCGTCCGGATGGCGCGCATGAATGGCTGTGGCAAGGCGATCCCGCCTGGTGGGCAGGCCAGGCACCGCTGCTCTTCCCGGTGATCGGCCGCTCGCCGGCCGGAAGGGCGCGCTGGCAGGGGCGCAGCTTCGAGATGCCGCCGCACGGGGTGGCGCGTCAGCGCGTGTTCCAGGTCCTCGCC
>JBIKXN010000039.1:0-13327 GCA_044355765.1 Alphaproteobacteria bacterium | reverse complement strand
GAAGCCGATCATCACGTAGACGAAGATCGGGATCGTGATCACCAGATGGGTGATGAAGATCGGCCAAAGGCTACCTGTCAGGCCGAACATCTGGAACAGCATGTAGAGCGGGATGAGATAGCTCAGCGCCGGCGTGATGCGCGCGATCAGGATGCAGATCGCGGTGCGGTGCGCGGAGGCCTTCGCGATGCCGTAGCCCGCGGGCACCCCCACCAGGATCGCCACCAGCGTCGCCCCGCCGGTTACGAACAGGCTGTTGACCAGGTAGCGCATCAGGTTGCTGTTGTCGAAGACCGCCTCGAAATTCGCCAGCGTCGGCGGGCTGGGGATGAAGACCGGCGGATAGGCCATGTTGTCGACCTCGTTCTTCAGCGAGAGCGACAGCATCCACAGCATGACGAGGATCGCGGGCGAGACGATGACGAAGACGGCGAAGCCGAAGGCAAGCTTCGACAGCGCCCGCCTGATCTGCCAGAGCGGTCCGGGCGAGGCGGCGTTCATGACCATTTCGCCTTCTGACGGAGCCACAGCAGGACCATCGCGAGCAGGATGATCAGCACGAAGAAGACCACCACGATCGCCGAGGCGTAGCCGATATTGTAGAAGGCGAAGGCCTGCAGATAGAGATAGATGTTGATCGTCTCCGACGCCGTGCCGGGCCCGCCCTCCGAGATCACGAAGATCGTGTCGAAGGACTTGAGCGCGTCGATGGTGCGGATGACGACCGCCAGGACCACGAAGGGCAGGATCAGCGGCAGCGTGATGTAGCGGAACATCTGCCAGGCATTTGCCCCGTCCAGCCGCGCGGATTCGTAGGGTTCGGTCGGCGCCGCCGCGAGGCCACCGAGCACGATAAGCATGACCAGCGGCGTCCAGTGCCAGACCTCGACCATCACCAGCGTCGGGATCACCGTGTCCAGCGAGGTGTGCCACAGCGACGGCGGCAGCCCGGCGAGGCTAAGCAGATAGTTGAGCACCCCGAGCTGCGGGTGGAACATCATCTTCCAGACCAGCGCGACGGCGACGGGCGTCGCCATCATCGGCAGGATGAAGATGGCGCGGCACAGGCCGCGCAGCGGAAAGCGCTCGTTGAAGATCAGCGCGGCCGCGGTCCCGAGCAGGATCGGCAGGATCACCGACAGCAGCGTGAAATACAGCGTGTGGCCGATCGACTCGATGAAGCGCTGGTCGCCCGCGAGGCGCGCGTAGTTGTAGAGGCCGACGAAGGCGCGCGGCGATCCGATCTTCCACTCGTGCACGCTCATGTACAGCGTGAACAGCCAGGGAAAGACGATCACGGCGCCGGTGATCAGCAGCGCGGGATACGCGAAGGGAAGGTAGTTGCGGCCGTAGCCGCGATCCGCGGCAGTGGGCTTCGACGTCATGCACTGGCTCCACGGGCGACCCCCGTCGCGGCCGACGACCGCGACGGGGGTGTCCGTTTCAGGCCTCGGACTTGGCGAGCACCGGTGCAAAGGCCTCGGTCGCCTTCTGCATCTCGGACCGCGCGTCTGCGCCACCGATGGTGTTGGTGAGGCCGACGCCGAAGACGTCGCGGAACTCGGTCACTGGCACGATCTCCGGCAGGCCCTGGCGGCCGATCGCCGCCGATTCCTGCAGGCAGGTGAGCCATTCGCGCGGCAGCTTGATGTCCTTGATGACGTCGGGATTGACGTAGGGCGAGGCGCGGCAGGGCGAGCCGCCGCCGGTCTGCAGCAGGCGGTTGCACATCAGCTTGGAGGTCGCCCACTGGCAGTAGAGATAGGCCGCTTCCTTCTTCTTGCTGGCCGCCGCGACGCCGATGCCGTCGGCGAAGGTGGCCGAATGACGGGCCTTCGGACCCTGCGGCATCACACCGTAGCCGACTTTGCCGACGATACGCGACTTGGTCGGATCCTCGAGCGGCGGGGCGAAGCCGATGCCGTCGATCCACATGCCGATGCGGCCCTGGCTGAACGAGGTCTGCGCCTCGTTCCAGTTGAAGCCGACCGTGCCGGGCGGCGCGTATTCGCGGTTGAGCTTCTTGTAGAGCTCGGCACCGGCGACCGCGCCGTCGGAGGTCGTCTGCAGCTGCATCGTGCTGGGATTCACCGGATCGATGTCGTGGCCGATCATGAAGCTGGTCCAGACCGGCACGTTGGCGTTCTTGAGGCCGCGCGACACCCAGCCGAACTGGCCCGCCGACCTGTCGGTCAGCTTCTCGGCCGCCATCACGATTTCGTCGAAGTTCTTCGGGAAGGCGAGGCCTTTCGCCGCGAAGAGCTCCTTGTTGTAGTAGATCATCCAGGGATCGATGTTGAGCGGCAGCGTGTCCATGCGGCCATCGGCCTGGGTGGCCCAGCGCAGGCCGCCGGCGGTGAAGTCGGGGAAGTCGTAGTCGGGCGCCGTCAGCTGCGAATCCGCCAGCATCGGCTTCATGTCGATCATCCACTTGGCGCGCCCGACCAGGCGCTTCTGCACGTGCAGCGAGACGCTGAGCACGTCGAATTGCGGATTGCCCGAGTTGAACTGGATCACGACCTGCTGGCGATGCTGCTGTTCGGGCACCGCCTCCGAGCCGACCCGGATTCCGGTCAGCTCGGTGAACTCCTTCTCGTGGGCGCGCAGCACGTTGGCGCGCGGCCCAAGGGTCAGCGAGACCTCGATGCTCTGGCCGGCGAAGCGTCGCCAGTTGAAGGCGCCGCCGGTCTGCGCGGTCGCGACCTTCATGATCGCGGGCGCGGCGAGCAGACCTGCGCCGGCGCCGAGCGCGGCGCGGCGGGACATCGTCCTGCCGGTATGGGGCTTCCTGGACATCTTCTTTCCTCCCGGTATTGAACCAGGCCGGCAGGTTAACGGTACCGGCGCGTCTTGATCCAGCGCTGTCTCGCGACCGCACCCCTTGGGCGCCGGACGTCGGGACGGGCTAGGATGGCGCGCCATGACCCAAGACCGGATCCAGCTTCGCCGCCAGGGCGACGTCGCGCATGTCGTGATCGACCGGCCCGACAAGCTCAACTGCATCGACCTCGCCATGTGGGACAGGCTGCGCACGGTCTTCGGGGAGCTGGACGCCGATGCCGGCCTGCGCGCCGTGGTGCTCGCGGGCGCCGGCGGGCGGGCCTTCAGCGTGGGCGCCGACATCGCGGAGTTCGAGGCGACCCGCGCCGACGCCGTCAGGGCCCGCGCCTATGCCGAGGTCAGCCATGGCGCGCTGGCCGCTGTCGCGCGCTGCCGGCATCCGGTCGTGGCGGCGATCACCGGGCTATGCGTGGGTGGCGGGCTGGAGCTCGCCTGCGTCGCCGATCTGAGGATGTGCACGGAAGGGGCGAGGTTCGGCATTCCGGTCAACCGGCTGGGTCTGGTCGTCGCGCTCGCCGAACTGGCGCCGCTGCAGCGTCTGGTCGGGCCGGCGAACGCCAAGGAGATGCTGCTGACCGGCGCATTGTTCGGGGCCGCCGACGCGCTGCGCATGGGGCTGGTCAACCGCGTCGCGCCGCAGGAGGGCTTCGACGCCGCGCTCGGCACGCTGGTCGCCGCGATCGTCGAGGGTGCGCCGCTGGTGGCGCGCTGGCACAAGCGTTTCGTGGACCGCCTGGAAGATCCGCGCCCGCTGACGGCCGCCGAGCACGACGAAAGCTATCGCTGCTTCGACACCGAGGATTTCCGCGCCGGAACCGCAGCCTTCCTGGCGCGGACCAGGCCCGTCTTCACCGGAAGCTGACGCAGGCCGGCGGTCCGCGTCGCGCGGACCGCCGGCCTGCGTCACACGCAATAGGTCTTGAGCGGCTCGAAGCCGTTGAAGGCGACCGACGCATAGGTCGTGGTGTAGGCGCCAGCGCTGCGGATCTCCAGCTTGTCGCCGACCTGCAGGTCGATCGGCATGCGGTAGTCGGACTTCTCGTAGAGCACGTCCGCCGAGTCGCAGGTCGGGCCGGCCAGGATCACGCGCTCCAGCTTGCCCTTGCGCGGGGTCGAGATCGGGTACTGGATCGCCTCGTCCATCGTCTCGGCCAGGCCGCCGAACTTGCCGATGTCGAGATAGACCCAGCGTCGCGGATCGTTGCGGCCCTTGCGGGCGATCAGGACGACTTCGGTCTGGAGGATGCCGGCATCGCCGACCATCTGGCGGCCCGGCTCGACGATGATCTCGGGGATGTTGTTGCCGAAATGGCGGCTGAGGGATTCGTGGATCGCCTCGCCATAGGCCGCCATCGGCGGCATGTCGCGCCGGTAGCGCGCGGGGAAACCGCCGCCGATGTTGAGCATCGCCAGCTTGACGCCGCGCGCCTCGCATTCCTGGAAGATCCAGGCCGCCTGCGCGATCGCGTCGTCCCAGGCCTGCGGATCCTTCTGCTGCGAGCCGACATGGAAGGAGACGCCATAGGGCAGCACGCCGCGCGCGGCGGCGTCGACCAGCAGGTCGCGCGCCATCTCGATCTCGCAGCCGAACTTCCGGCTCAGCGGCCAGTCGGCGCCGACGCCGGAGGTGAGGATGCGGCAGAACACCTTCGCGCCAGGCGCGGCCTCGGCGAGTTTGTCGAGTTCGGCCGCGCTGTCGAAGGCGAAGAGCTTGACGCCACGCGCATGCGCCGCGGCGATGTCGACCTTCTTCTTGATGGTGTTGCCGTAGCTGATGCGGTCGGCGCTACCGCCCGCCGCGAGCACCATGTCGATCTCGTTGACGCTGGCCGTGTCGAAGCTCGATCCCAGCCGCACCAGCAGCTTGAGGATGTCCGGCGCCGGATTGGCCTTGATCGCGTAGTAGATCCCGGCGGCGGGCACCGCGGCGCGCAGCTTCCTGTAGGCGTCCGCCACGATGTCAAGATCGACGACGAGGCAGGGCGTCGCGGGGCGTTGCTCCGCGAGGAAGCGCTGGATCTTCTTGGTCATTTCTTCGTGGGCTCCTTTTCGCTTCGCGGGAAGGGGTCAGACGACGCGGAAATTCTTGAACTGCCAGGGATCGGAGCGGTCGAGGCTCTCCGGGAACAGCGACTCGCGTCCGGCGAGCGGCGTCCAGTCGGAGTAGCAGCCGACCATCTCGCCCAGATAGGGCTTCGCGATCTCGAGGACCCGCCCGTGGTCCATCTCGTCGGCCTCGACGATGCCGGCGCGCGGGTTCTCCAGCGCCCAGACGAGGCCGCCCAGCACGGCCGCGGTCACCTGCAGGCTGGTGGCGTTGTTATAGGGCGCGATGCGGCGCGTCTCGTCGATGCCAAGCCGCGAACCGTACCAGTAGGCGCCCCTGGCGTGGCCCATCAGCAGCACGCCCAGTTCGTCAATGCCGCCGATGATCTCGTCCATCAGCAGGCGCTTGCGCTTCTGGAGCGTCCAGTTCTTGCCGGCCAGTTCGTGCAGGCTGAGGACCGCGTCGTCGCAGGGATGGTAGGCGTAATGGACGGTCGGACGGTACAGGACCTCCGCGCCCTGGCGCAGCGTGTAGTAATCGGCGATCGAGATCGACTCGTTATGGGTGACGAGGAAGCCGTTATAGGCGCCCTCGAGCGGGGTCCAGCTACGCACGCGCGTGCCGGCCCCCGGCCGCATGAGATAGATCGCCGCGTCGCAGCCAAATTCGTGGCGCCGGCCGTCCTCGGGGAAATGGCGCTCGTGCGACCCCCAGCCGAGTTCCGAAGGCTGCGAGCCCTCGCTGACGAAGCCGTCGATCGACCAGGTATTGACGAATTCGCCGCGCGCCTTGGCGACCGAGGCGACCTGGGTGTCGCGCTCGGCGATGTGGATCACCTTGACGCCGAGGTCGCGCGCCAGCCGGCCCCAGCCATCGCGGTCGTGCGGTGTCGCCGTCGCGGCGCCGGTATCGCGGGCGACGTGCAGCAAGGCTTCCTTGACGAAATGCGAGACCAGCCCCGGATTGGCGCCATGGGTCAGCACGGCGGTCGGCCGACCGGCATAGCGCGGCGCGAGCGCCCGCGCGGATTCGCGCAGCGCGTAGTTGGAGCGCTGCGAGGGTGTCAGGGCCGGATCGGTGTAGCCGCCGGCCCAGGGCTCGATGCAGGTGTCGAGATAGAAGGCGCCGCGCTCCTGGGCGAATTCGATCAGCGCCACCGAGGACACGTCGACGGAGAGGTTGAGCAGGAAGTCGCCGGGCCCGAGCAGCGGCGCGAGGACGGCGCGGAAATTGTCGCGCGTCAGCGCCGTCTCCTGAAACGCGACGCCGAGCGCGCGCGCCACGTCGGACCCGCGCGCCTCGGCGGTGACGACCGAGATCGCGCTGGCGGGCATGTCGACATGCCGCAGGATCAGCGGCAGGACGCCTTGTCCGATCGACCCGAAGCCGACGACGACCAGACGACCGGAATAGGCGACGTGGCGCTTTGCGAGATCAGACACGGGACGACCCAGCCGCGAAGAGGCGGACCGGATGCGACCTCGTCGCGATGCGACGTGCAGCAACCATAGACAGCTCCCATAAGGCACCGGTCCACTCTCGACCGGCTCTACCGAACAGGACGCGTTCCGTCGTTGCTTGACCCCGCTCTACGTCGTTGTCGACTCGAGCTAGCCTAGGGCACGTGCGATTGGCGTCTTCGATGCGCGTATTACTGGAATCGCGGCGGCGCGCAAGCGTTATGAAAGCCCGAGGCGAAAATTTTTCGGTGCGGCGCGGTCTGGACCCGCGCGCCGCGCGTGGCCGCGCGGCTCTGCGCCGCCGGAGCCGCGCATCGCTGCAGCGCTCCGGCGGCGCAGGAGGTTCAGCGCCCGGCCAACTGGCGCTTCAGCGCGTCGATCTCGAGCATGAGGTCGACCACCATGATCTTCAGGCGGTTCACGTCGCCCTGCGCCTGCGTGGCGGGCTGCGCGGCGGTCGGCGCGCCGGCGGTCGGCTTCGCGGTCTTCGAGCCCTTCGGGCGACCGCGCTTCGGACCGGCGCTCGGCTTGTTCTCGCCGTACTTCGCCTTCCAGTTATAGAAGGTCGCCGAGGAGATCTTGTGCTTCTTGATGAGGTCGGCGACGGCAGCGCCAGCCTCCTGCTCTGCCAGAATCTGGCGGATGGCGTCTTCGGGAATGCGTGTCTTCGCCATGGATATCGCCTCTCGGTTGGAATGGCGGAAACCGGATATACCAAATGGTTTACTTGTCCAGCATTTTTCTGCCGCGCCGCGCGCGGGTCTGCTGCGCGCGCCCTGCGGCCTGCGGTCGCCGTGCGGCGGTCGCGGCGGCGTGCTTGTATGCGCTGCTATGGCGCCTGCCACCCTGCTGACCCACCGGCCGCTCCTCGGCATCGGCTTCATGCTGGTTTCGGCGAGCCTGATGCCGGTCATGAACGCGTTCGGCAAGCATCTGGCCAGCGAGTATCCGCCGCAGCAAGTGATCTGGGCGCGCCTGATCATGCACCTGCTGTGGATCCTGGTGCTGTTCCTGCCGCGCAGCGGGACGGCGCTGTTCCGCAGTCGGCGGCCCTGGGTCCAGGCCGGGCTGTCGCTGGTGATGCTGGCCTCGACCACACTGTTCTTCTTCGCGATGCCCCATGTCGGCTTCGCCAAGGGATCGACCATCCTCTTCGCGGCGCCCTTCGTGGTGATGCTGCTGGCGGTGCCGGTGCTGGGCGAGCGGCTTTCCTGGCGCCGCTTCCTGGCGGTGCTGACGGGCTTCGCGGGCGTGCTGATCGTGATCCGGCCGGGCGTCGGCGCTCTCGATCTCGCCAGTCTCGCGGTCTTCGGCAGCGCTGCCTTGTATGCGGTGTTCCAGATCCTGTCGCGCCTGGCCGCGGCCACCGATCGCGCCGAAACCTCGACGCTCTATTCCGTCCTCGCCGGCACGGTCGTGATGTCGCTGGTGGTGCCGTTCGATTTCGTCGTGCCGCGCAGCGCGACCGACGCGGCGATGATGGCGAGCATGGGCCTCGTGGGGGCCGTCGCCCATTATTTCGCCGCGCGCGCGCTCAGCCATGCCGATGCCGGTCTGCTGTCGCCGTTCAACTACTGGCAGCTGGTCGGTGCCGTCGCTCTCGGCTATGCCATGTTCGGCGACCTGCCCGACACCTGGACATGGGTCGGGGCCGCGATCATCATGGCCGCCGGCCTGCGGCTGGCCTGGTCGGAGTCGGCCGCTTCGCGCCGCCGCGGCGCAGAACCCCATTGACGGGGACCGCCTCTTTATTTCATGACGCATCGCGATAGAGGCGCTCCAGCGCCTGGACCCGGCTTCCGGGACCAGGTGCCGGGGGAGGTGGTTTCCGCCGGTCCGGCCTCTATTTTGCAGCGCAACCGTATCTCGAACTGCGCCGACTTCCGGCAGGCAGGGGGCTGACGTGAGCGATTTTCCGGCCAGACAGGGCCTTTACGATCCGCGCAACGAACATGATTCGTGCGGTGTCGGCTTCGTCGCCGACATCAAGGGTCGCAAATCGCACGATCTCGTCCGTCAGGGCCTGAGCATCCTTGTCAATCTCGACCATCGCGGCGCCGTCGGCGCCGACCCTCTGGTCGGCGACGGGGCGGGCTGCATGATCCAGATCCCGGATGCTCTGCTGCGGGACTGGGCCCGGAAGGCGGGGCGGACGCTGCCGCCGTCGGGCGAGTATGCCGTCGCGATGTGCTTCCTGCCCCAGGAAGAGGCGGCGCGGAACTTCGCCATCGAGCGGTTCGAGCATTTCATCCGCGTCGAGGGCCAGCGCCTGGTGGGCTGGCGCGACGTGCCGACCGACCTGACCGGCCTCGGCAGGACCGTGATCGAGGCAATGCCGGTGATCCGCCAGGCCATCGTCGGCCGCGGCCCCGGTCTCGCCGATCAGGACGCCTTCGAGCGCAAGATCCTGGCGATCCGCAAGCAGACCCAGAACCCGCTGGCCGATCTTGGGCGCAAGCATGGCCTGCCCGGGCTGACGCAGTTCTACATGCCGTCCTTCTCGACCCGCACGGTGGTCTACAAGGGGCTGCTGCTGGCGAGCCAGGTCGAGAGCTTCTACCGCGACCTGCGCGATCCCCTGACCGTGTCGGCGCTGTGCCTCGTGCATCAGCGTTTCTCGACCAACACCTTCCCGTCCTGGAAGCTCGCGCACCCCTACCGCTTCATCGCCCATAACGGCGAGATCAACACCGTGCGCGGCAACGTCAACTGGATGTACGCGCGCCGGCGGACCATGGAATCCGAGCTGCTGGGGCCGGATCTCGACAAGATGTGGCCGCTGATCCCGCATGGCCAGTCGGACACCGCCTGCGTCGACAACGCGCTCGAGCTGCTGGTCGCCGGCGGCTATTCGCTGTCGCATGCGATGATGATGCTGATCCCCGAGGCCTGGGCCGGCAATCCGCTGATGGATGCCAGGCGCAAGGCCTTCTACGAGTACCACGCGGCGCTGATGGAGCCCTGGGACGGGCCCGCGTCGATCGCCTTTACCGACGGCCGCCAGATCGGCGCCACGCTCGACCGTAACGGCCTCAGGCCGGCGCGTTTCCTCGTGACTTCGGACGACCTCGTGGTCATGGCCTCGGAATCGGGCGTGCTGCCGATCCCCGAGGAGAAGATCGTCCGCAAATGGCGTCTGCAGCCCGGCAAGATGCTGCTGATCGACCTGGAGCAGGGCCGCATCGTCGAGGACGAGGAGCTCAAGCGCAGCCTCGCCGAGGCCCAGCCCTACGAGGACTGGCTGAAGGCGACGCAGTACAAGCTCGAGGAACTCGCGGCGCTGCCCGAACCCAAGGCGCCGCCGCCGGCCAACGATCCGGGCGCGCTGCTCGACCGCCAGCAGGCCTTCGGCTACACCCAGGAAGATCTTCAGTTCTTCCTCGAGCCGATGGCCAAGGAACCCGACGATCCCGTCGGCTCCATGGGCACCGACACGCCGATCGCGGTGCTGTCGAAGAAGCCCAAGCTGCTGTTCAACTACTTCAAGCAGAACTTCGCCCAGGTCACCAACCCGCCGATCGATCCGATCCGCGAAGAGCTGGTGATGTCGCTGGTCTCGATGATCGGCCCGCGCCCGAACCTGCTTGGCCGCCAGGCCGGCACGCATAAGCGCCTCGAGGTCGCGCAGCCCGTCCTGACCAACGCCGACCTGGAGAAGGTACGGTCGATCTCCGAACTGCTCGACGGCGCCTTCCGCACCGCCACGATCGACACGACCTGGCCAGCGGCCGACGGCGCGGCGGGCATGGAGCGCGCGCTGGAGAAGATCTGCACCCAGGCCGTCGACGCGGTGCTGGCGGACAACACCATCCTGATCCTGTCCGACCGCGCGGTCGGGCCTGAGCGGATCGCGGTTCCGTCGCTGCTCGCCACCGCCGCCGTCCATCACCATCTGATCCAGCGCGGGCTGCGCACCCAGACCGGCCTCGTCGTCGAGACCGGCGAGGCGCGCGAGGTGCATCATTTCTGCTGCCTCGCCGGTTACGGCGCCGAGGCGATCAACCCCTATCTCGCCTTCGAGACGCTGGAGCGCATCCGGGTGGAGAACGCGATCGCGCTCAAGCCCTACGAGGTCCAGAAGAACTACATCAAGGCCGTGGGCAAGGGGCTGCTCAAGGTGATGTCCAAGATGGGCATCTCCACCTACCAGTCCTATTGCGGCGCGCAGATCTTCGACGCCGTCGGCCTGTCCTCCGAGTTCGTGGAGAAGTACTTCACCGGCACGGCGACGACGATCGAGGGCGCGGGTTGGCGCGAGATCGCCGAAGAGACCGTGCGGCGCCATGCCGACGCCTTCGGCGAGAACCCCGTCTATCGCAACCTGCTCGATCCCGGCGGCGACTACGCTTTCCGTCTGCGCGGCGAGGACCATGCCTGGACGCCCAACAACATCGCCAAGCTGCAGCATGCCGTGCGCGGCAACATCGCGTCCGACTACGCGGAGTTCGCGCGCAGCATCAACGAGCAGAGCGAAAGGCTGCTGACCATCCGCGGCCTGATGCAGTTCAAGTGGGCCGACGCGCCGGT
Source organism: Alphaproteobacteria bacterium (assembly GCA_044355765.1). Lineage (GTDB taxonomy): Bacteria > Pseudomonadota > Alphaproteobacteria > CACIAM-22H2 > CACIAM-22H2 > CAIOSQ01. Next base: position 2,452 of record JBIKXN010000039.1, on the reverse strand, counting down.
GCCGATCGAGGAGGTCGAGCCGGCCAGCGCCATCGTGCGGCGCTTCGCCACCGGGGCGATGAGCTTCGGATCGATCAGCCGCGAGGCCCATACGACGCTCGCCATCGCCATGAACCGGATCGGCGGCAAGTCGAACACCGGCGAGGGCGGCGAGGAGGCGGATCGCTACAAGCCGCTTCCCAACGGCGATTCCATGCGCTCGGCGATCAAGCAGGTCGCATCGGGCCGCTTCGGCGTGACGACCGAGTACCTCGTCAACGCCGACGACGTCCAGATCAAGATGGCGCAGGGCGCCAAGCCCGGCGAAGGCGGCCAGCTGCCCGGCCACAAGGTCGACAAGAACATCGCCCGCGTCCGCCACTCGACGCCGGGCGTCGGCCTGATCTCGCCGCCGCCGCATCACGACATCTATTCGATCGAGGATCTGGCGCAGCTGATCCACGACCTCAAGAACGTCAACCCTGCCGCGCGCGTCTCGGTCAAGCTGGTCTCCGAGGTCGGCGTCGGCACGGTCGCCGCGGGCGTCAGCAAGGCGCGCGCCGACCATGTGACGATCTCCGGCTTCGAGGGCGGTACAGGCGCCTCGCCGCTGACCTCGCTCACCCATGCCGGCTCGCCCTGGGAGATCGGCCTCGCCGAGACCCAGCAGACGCTGGTGCTCAACGGCCTGCGCGGGCGCATCGCGGTCCAGGTCGATGGCGGGCTGCGCACGGGGCGCGACGTCGCCATTGGCGCGCTGCTGGGAGCGGACGAGTTCGGCTTCGCCACCGCGCCGCTGATCGCCGCGGGCTGCATCATGATGCGCAAATGCCACCTCAACACCTGCCCGGTGGGCGTGGCGACGCAGGATCCGGTGCTGCGCAAGCGCTTCACCGGCCAGCCCGAGCACGTGATCAACTACTTCTTCTTCGTCGCCGAGGAGCTGCGCGCCATCATGGCGAAGCTGGGCTTCCGGACGCTCGACGAGATGATCGGGCGCGTCGACCGTCTCGACATGCGCCGCGCGCTCGATCATTGGAAGGCCAAGGGCGTCGACCTGTCGCGGCTGCTGCACCAGATCAAGCCGAAGGCGGGCGTCGCGATCCGCAACGGCGAGCGCCAGGACCATGGTCTCGAAAAGGCGCTCGATCGCGAGCTGATCGCGCTCGCCGCGCCGGCCCTTGACCATGGCCGGCCGGTCCGCATCGAGCGGGCCGTGCGCAACGTCAACCGCACGCTCGGCGCCATGCTCTCGGGCGAAGTGGCGAAGCGCCATGGCCATGCCGGCCTGCCGCCCGGCACGATCGACATCAGGCTGACCGGCACCGCCGGCCAGAGCTTCGGCGCATTCCTGGCGCGCGGTGTGGCGCTCGAGCTCACCGGCGACGCCAACGACTATGTCGGGAAGGGTCTGTCCGGCGGGCGCATCGTCGTGCGCCAGCCGCCGCAGTCGCTGCGCGACCCGACCCGCAACATCATCGTCGGCAACACCGTCCTCTACGGGGCGATCGCGGGCGAGGCCTATTTCCAGGGCGTCGCGGGCGAACGCTTCGCGGTGCGCAACTCGGGCGCGGTCTGCGTCGTCGAGGGTACGGGCGACCACGGCTGCGAATACATGACGGGCGGCGTGGTGGTCGTGCTGGGCGAAACCGGCCGCAACTTCGCCGCCGGCATGTCGGGCGGGGTGGCCTATGCCTACGATCCCGCTGGCCGCTTCCGCGCGCTGTGCAATCCGGCGATGGTCGAGCTCGAGCCGGTGGGCGCGCCCGCGGACGGCACCGCCGACGATGCCGGGCGGCCGCTGGCGCAGTCGCCCGGCGTCGACGACAACGGCATGGGCGACATGCTGCGCTTCGACGCCGAACGGCTGCGCCTGCTGGTCGAGCGCCATGCCGCTCTCACGGGCTCGCGCCGGGCCGCCGAGCTGCTCGCGGATTGGGACAAGGCGCGCGGCCTCTTCGTCAAGGTCATGCCGAAGGACTACCGCCGCGCCCTGACCGAACTGCGCGCGGCGGCGTCGCGCGTCGCCGCCGAATAGACTTCAATCCGTCGCTAGCGGAGTTCCAGCCATGGGTCTGCCCACGGGCTTCCTGCAAATCGAACGCCAGGACCGTCCCTACGAGAAGGTGGAGGCGCGACTCAAGACCTGGAAGGAGTTCGTCCTGCCGCTGCCGGCCGAGGAAGTCGGAAAGCAGGGCGCGCGCTGCATGGATTGCGGCATCCCGTTCTGTCACAACGGCTGTCCGGTCAACAACCTGATCCCCGACTGGAACGATCTGGTGCGGCGCGGCAAGTGGCGCGAGGCGCTGGAGACGCTGCACTCCACCAACAACTTTCCGGAGTTCACGGGGCGTATCTGCCCGGCGCCCTGCGAGGCGTCGTGCACGCTCAACATCGACGACAATCCGGTGACGATCAAATCGATCGAGTGCGCGATCGTCGATCGCGGCTGGCAGGAGGGCTGGATCCTGCC
>JBIKXN010000383.1:0-4046 GCA_044355765.1 Alphaproteobacteria bacterium | reverse complement strand
CGATCTGATCGTCGATCACGTATTCGTCGACGCCGTTGGTCGGCGGATTGACCGCCACCAGGCAGGGACCGCGGTAGTCGATCGCCGCGGCGACGTCGCGCATGTCGGCATTGAGGATGCGCACATGCGGGGCGCCGATCGCGGTCCTGGCCTCGGCGAGGTCGGCACGCCGCTGCTCGAGGCGGTCGAGCCGTCCGTCATGCGCGGCGAGGAAGCCGCTCCAGTCCTGCTCGCGATCGGCGCGCAGCTGGTCGCGGTCATGCGTCATGAGGATCCGGAACCCGTCCTCGGGATCGGCGAAGTCGAGCACGTCGCGCAGCGCCAGGTAGCGCAGCGTCGCGCGGTGACGCTTGGGCAGATCGGCGTGGAAGAGACGGTCGAACCCGGCGCAGGCCGCTTCGGTCAGGTAGTCGCTCGCGAAGCCGAAGCTGGGCGCGTGCGGCACCTGCGCGCAGCGCCCGGCATGCGCGTCGGCGAGCAGTCCCGGCGCCAGATCTTCGCCCGCGAAGAGCGCCTGCGCGGTGACGATCGTGCGTGCCGCGATGTCGTTGACGACCAGACGCCGCGCCCCGGCCGCGGCGAAGGCCATCGGCAGCAGGCAGGAGCCGGCGGTCAGATCGACATAGGCGAAGCCGGCGCCGCGCGCGTCGCCGAGGGCGTCGAAGGCCGCGGCCAGGATCGCTTCCGCATGGTCGGCGATCGTGCCGTCCATCGGCAGCATCGCGCGGCGCAGCAGCGCCAGGGTCTCCTGGGCCAAGGTCATGGCGCCTGCCGCGACCGGAGGCTGGAGACGAAGCGCAGGATCTCGGTGGTCAGGCCATGTTCCGGCAGGTCGGCGTGTCCGGCATGCGGCGCGAAGAAGCCGGTCTTCGGTTCGGCGGCCGCCGCGAGCAGCCGACGGCCATGCGCGGCGGGCGTGACGCGGTCCTGATCGCCATGGGCGATCAGCAGCGGTGCGCCGAGCGTCGCGATGCGCGAAAGATTGTCGAAGCGATCGCGCACCAGCCAACGCGCCGGCGTCCACCAGTAGATCTCCTGGGCGCGATCCGCGACCGAGGTGAAGGGAGCCTCGAGCACGACCCCGGCCACCGCCGCGCCCCGGGCCACCTGGGTGGCGACGCCGGTGCCCAGGCTTTCGCCCCAGAGCACGATGCGCGAACCGTCGATGCCGAGCGACGACAGGGCGCCCAGGCCGTCGCGCGCGGCCGCCAGGATCGCCGCTTCCGACGCGCTGCCGGCGGCATGGCCGAAACCGGGATACTCGACCAGCAGCACGCCTAGCCCCGCGTCGCGCAGCGGCGCCGTCTTGCCGATCGAACAGACCGCCGTCGTGGCGTTGCCATGGAAGAACACGACGACATGCGCGTCTTCCCGGCCGGGCGGCGCGTACCAGAACAGGGGCTGGCCGCGCGCCGGGCGGTCGAGCGGCGCATAGCCTGCCACGGCCAGGGCCTCGAGCGGCGGTGGCGGGGACGGCGGCCTGAAGATGAAGCTGCGCTGCATCGTCGCCAGATACAGCACGATCCCCGCATAGACGCTGGCCAGGAGCAGTACGAGCGACGTCAGCATCGGCTTTGCGGTCCGATCATGCGGCGATCCCGGCCAGCCGGCAGACATGCCGCCAGGCCGCTGGCTCGACCGGGCTGACCGAGAGCCGGGACTGCCGGAGCAGCGCCATGCCGGCGAGCGCCGGATCGGCCTTGATCGCCGCGAGGCCGAGCGGCGTGCGCGCCGCCGCGACCGCCACGACGTCGACCATGCCCCATCGACCGGTCGGATCGGTGTGGTCGGGATACCAGGCGCGCACGATCTCCATCGCGCCGACGATCTCCTTGCCGATGTTCGAATGATAGAAGAACGCGCGGTCGCCCGGCTTCATCGCGCGCAGATTGCCAGCCGCCTGGTGGTTGCGCACCCCGTCCCAATGGCCGCGCCCCTCCGCGACGAGCCGCGACCAGGGATAGACGTCGGGTTCCGATTTCATCAGCCAGTATCGGATCGTCATTCTTCCTCCTTGAGCGGTCTTGCCATCAGCGCCGCGATGCTGTCGTCGATCGCCGCGCCGCGCTGCAGGATGGCCGCGACGGCTTCGCAGATCGGCAAGTCGAGGCCGAAGCGCGTCGCCAGTTCGGCCGCGGCGGTCGCGGCGCCGATGCCCTCGACCACGCTGCGCCTGCCGGCCAGCAATCCGGCGAGCGCCTGTCCGCGGCCGAGCGCGATGCCGAAGGAATGGTTGCGGGACTGCGCCGAGCCGCAGGTCAGCGCCAGATCGCCGAGACCGGACAGGCCCATCAGCGTCGTGCGCCGGCCGCCCATGGCGGCGGCGAGCCTCGCCATCTCGGCGAGGCCGCGGGTGAGCAGCGCCGCGCGCGCGCTTTCGCCGAGGCCGCGTCCGACGACGATCCCGCAGGCGATGGCGACGACGTTCTTGAGCGCGCCGCCGATCTGCACGCCGACAGGATCGTCGCTGGCGTAGATGCGCAGCCGCGGCGTCGCCAGTCGCGCCGCCAGCGCGCGCGCGATGTCCGGCGTCCGGGCGGCGAGCACGATCGCCGTCGGCAGGCCGCGGGCGACGTCCTGCGCGAAGCTTGGCCCCGACAGGACCGCGATGTCGGCGCCGGGCAGCGTCTGCGCGATCGCGTCGCCGAGCAGGCGGCTACCGGGCTGGGCGAAGCCCTTGGCTGCGATGGTCAGGGACTGCGGGCCCGCGCCGCAATCGCGGATCCTGGCGGCGACCGCGGGCGCGAAGGCGGCGGGAACCGCGAGGAGAGCGGTCGTGGCGCCGGCCAGCGTCGCGGCGAGGTCGGTCGACGGCGCGATCGCCGCGTGCAGGGTCACGCCGGGCAGGCAGGGCGTGTTCTCGCGCTGGCCGCGGATCGCGGCGACGACGTCTTCGCGCCGCGCCCACAGCGCCACGCGCCGTCCGTCGGCGGCGAGCGCCTGGGCGAGCGCCGTACCCCAGGCGCCGGCGCCGATTACCGCGATGGGTTCCGCCTTGTCCATGCGCGCGGGATTGTCGGCCGCGCGGTGCCCGCGGCGCAAGCGCCGATGGCTGGCGCCGGTCGCGCCGGCATGCTCAAGTCCCGTCATGTCGGGCACGATCCTGGTCATCGGTGCGTCCCGCGGTTTCGGCCTCGCGGTCGCGCGCGAATTCGCCGCGCGCGGCTGGACGGCGCGCTGTCTCGTACGGAGCCGGCCGACGGCCGGCGTGCTGCCGGATGCGGCCGAGATCGTCGAGGCCGATGCGCAGGACCGCGACGCCCTCGGCGATGCCGCCGCTGGCTGCGCGCTGATCGCGTTCGGCGTGAACTATCCCTACCCGCAATGGGATCCGGCGATGCGCGAGGCGACCGCGAAGGCGATCGCCGCATGCCGAGACGTCGGCGCGACGCTGCTGTTCCCGGGCAATGTCTACGGCTTCGGCCGCCGGACCGGACGTGCGCTCGCCGAGGACACGCCGCAGGACGCGACGACTCGCAAGGGCAGGCTGCGGGCCGAGCTCGAATTCATGATCCGGCGCGGCTGCGACGACGGCCGGATGCGCGCGCTGGTGCTGCGCGGCGGCGACTTCTTCGGGCCCGGTCTGCGCAACGGGCTGGTCGACCGGCTATTCGGGCGGGCCGTCGCCGGCAAGCCGATGCTGTGGCCCGGCCGTCCCGATCTGCCGCATCAATGGACCTATCTGCCGGATTTCGCGCGGCTCGCCGCCGACCTGCTGGCACCGGGCACGGGTCTGGCGCCGTTCCAGATCGTGCATTTCGCGGGACATGTCTTCACACGCCAGTCGGAATTCCTTGCCGCCATAGCGGCCGGCGCGGGGCGTCCGGACCTGCGGGTCCGGGTGCCGCCGCGCTGGCTGCTGCGGCTTGCGGCGCCGTTCGATCCGATGCTGCGCGAGTTGCTGGAACTCGAATATCTCTTCGACGATCCGGTGATCCTCGACGACCCGGTGCGACGGCGGCTGGCCGCCGGTTTCCAGGCGACCGCGCTGGCGGACGCGATCGCGGCGACGCTCGCCGACTACGTCGCGCGTCCGTCCTGACCGA
>JBIKXN010000382.1:0-4052 GCA_044355765.1 Alphaproteobacteria bacterium | reverse complement strand
TGACCGCGCATGCGCGGCGCGTATCAGCGCCAATGATGTGCGCCTGCGGACGCAGGCGGACAAGATCCCTCCGCGGCGCGCCTCACGCGGCGTTTCGCCGCGCGCGCAGCGTCAGCAGCACTCCGGTCCCGGCGCGCTTGGCGAGTTTCGGGACTGCCGCGATCAGCACGGGATCGGCGCGCATCTCCGCGAATACAGGCGGCTCGAAGCCGGTCGCAGCGAGCGCGGCCACGAATTCCTCGGGCCGGTGCGGATGGCTCGGCAGCGCGTAGACCGTCCCGTCGCGTTCGAAATGGCCGCCGAGCGGCGTGCCCAGCATGTCGGGATGGATCTCGGCGACGAACAGCAGACCGCCCGGTGCCAGGTGACGCGCGGCCTGGGCAAGAATGGGGTGCACCGCCGGAGAATGCTCGAGCACCAGCGAGATGACGCCCAGGTCGAAGGCCGCCTCCGGCAGGTCCCAGGGCAGCGCCAAATCGCCGCGCACCAGCCGCGCGCGTCCCTGCGCCAGCGATGCCGCGAGCCGCTCTTCCGCCCGGGCAAGCATCTCCGCCGACCCGTCGATACCGGCGGCGAAGGCAGCCCCGGCGGCGAGCGCCTGCGCCATCAGCCGTCCGGTGCCGCAGCCGATGTCGAGCACGCTGGCACCGGCGAAGGGCAGCGGATTGCTGCCGAGATTACGGTCCACCGCCGCAATCATCGGGTTGTCCTGCGCGTCGTAGCCCGCCGCCCAGGCGCCATAGCCGACGGCGATATCCGCCTCGACGATGCGCGCAGTCCCGGTCATGCTGCGCTCCAAGCGCGGCGACGACGCGGGGGGAAACGCGGATGCGTGCACACAGGATCGCCAGGTTCGACGTTCATCTCGTGGCCTCGCCCGTGCCGGGGGATTTCTCGGATTCCACGCGGAAGGTCGAAACCATCGGCTTCCTCGTCCTCAGGGTCACCACCGACCAGGGGCTCGAAGGCATCGGCATAACCTACCACGAGGTGGGCGGCGAGGCGACGCGCGAGCTGATCCGCCGGGACATCGCGCCGCGGCTCGCCGGGCGCGATCCGTTCGAGACCGACGCGCTGTGGCACGAGCTGTTCCACTATCTGCGCGGCGTCGGCCGCAAGGGTCTGACCTTCTGCGCGCTCAGCGCCGTCGACATCGCGCTCTGGGACCTCAAGGGCAAGATCCTGGGGATGCCGCTGCACCGGCTGCTGGGCGGGAATCGCACGCGCGTGCCCGTCTATGCCAGCGGCGGCTGGACGTCATACGACGACGACCGGCTGGTCGACGAGATGAAGGGCATGGTCGCGCGCGGCTTCCGGCACATCAAGTTCAAGCTCGGCGTCGACGGCGGTCGCGACACGCGGCGCGATGCGATCCGCGTTCGCAAGGTGCGCGACGCGGTGGGACCCGAGATCCATCTGCTGGTCGACGCCAACAACTGCTTCGACGCGGCACGCGCGGTGCAGCTCGCCAACGAGATCCGCGAGTGCCGGATCACGCTGTTCGAGGAGCCGGTCTTCGCCGACGACATTCCCGGTCTCGCGCGCTTCCGCCGCGGCACGGACATCCCGCTCGGCACCGGCGAGCACGAATACACGAAGTTCGGCGTGCGCGACCTGCTGCTCGCCCAGGCCGCGGACTATGTGCAGGCGGATGGTGCGCGCGCCGGCGGCTACACCGAGATGCTGAAGATCGCGGCGCTGACCCAGGCCTTCAACGTCGCCTTCGCGCCCCATGCGATGGAGAACATCCATCTGCCGCTCGCCGCCGCCCTGCCCAACGTGCCGTTCCTCGAGCGGCTCCTGATGTTCGAAACGCTGACGGCGCTGGTATTCCGCGACGCCCCGGCACCGGTCGACGGCTTCATGGAGGTCAACGACCTGCCTGGCCTCGGCCTCGATCTGAACATGGATTTCGTGCGCGCGGCCGACACGCCGGCCGCCTGACGGGGGCAGCCGGAAGGGAGGAAGACGATGTGTCGCTGGCTTGCCTATCTCGGAGCGCCGCTGCGGATCGAGGAATTGCTGTTCCGGCCGCAGAACTCGCTGATCCGCCAGAGCCTGCACGCCAGGCTCGGCGCGACCACGACCAATGGCGACGGCTTCGGGCTGGGCTGGTATGGCGAACGCGGTTTTCCGGGCGTCTATCGCGACGTCATGCCGGCCTGGCACGATGCCAATCTGCGCAGCCTGTCGGAGCAGATCCGCTCGCGGCTGTTCCTCGCCCATGTCCGCGCCTCGACCGGGACCTCGACCAGCCGCGAGAACTGCCACCCCTTCCGCTTCGAGAACGCGCTGTTCATGCATAACGGCCAGATCGGCGGCTATGCGCGGATCCGCCGCGACATCGAGAACATGATTCCGCGCGACGCCTACGGGCACCGGCACGGCACCACCGACTCCGAGGCGTTCTTCCTGCTGGCGATCGGCAACGGGCTGCTCGAGGAGCCAGGTCGCGCGCTCGCCCGCACGGTCGCCCAGATCCGCGAGGTGATGGCCGCAAACGACATCGCCGAGCCTTTCCGCATGACCGCCGCCTATGCCGACGGCGCCAGCCTCTTCGCGCTGCGCGTCGCCTCCGACGACAGGCCGCCCAGCCTCTTCTACGCCGAGGGCAGCGAAGTCGCGATCAGGGACGACCAGGTCGAGATGGAGCCTGGCCGCGGCAGCATCCTGGTGATGTCCGAGCCGCTCGACACGCACGACGGCCCGTGGCGGGAAGTCCCGACCGGGCATCTGCTCGAGAGCCGCGGCGGCATCGCGCGCGTCACGCCTCTGCCGGCCGCGTGAGACGTCACGGCCTCGCGCTCACAGCGGGGGATCCGGATCGAGCGGCGCGATCGGGCGGCGGACGCGGGTGTAGGTGACGCGGGTCGGATCGGGCGGGAACGGGCCGCCGGTGTCGAGATGGTGGATCGCCGCCGCGATCTTCGAGAAGGCGGCGTGGAAATGGTTCGACGACTTCACCACGACGATTTTCTTGCGCGCCAGATCGACCCCCAACTGCGTGAAGGCCTCGGGGCTGAAGGTCTGGGTCCGCTTGGTCGCGAGCACGACATCGAGGTTTCCGATGGTCACCGCCGCGGCGGCGCCCATCGAGACCCGGCTCTGCTCGAAGGGGATCACCAGATCTGGCGTCACCGCGCGGACCACCACATGCGCATCCACCGGCCGGCCCGAGACCGGCGTCGACTTGCCGCCGATGCGAAGCCAGAGATTGCCGCCCGCACCGGCCGAACGGCAGAACTCGACCGCGATCGGATCCCACAGGACGCCGACCGCCGCGGGAATCTCGGGATGGCGAAGCAGCGTCTCGATCATGATCGCGCCGTCGCCGGGCACGCCGCCGCCGGGATTGTCCCAGCGATCGGCGAAGACGACCGGCATGCCGGCGTGCGAACTGGCGGTCGCGACCACGTCCTCGGGCTTCACATGCGGCGGGATTCCGGCGCGCCCCATGGCGATGAAATCGAGCCCGATGCGCCGCGCGAGCGCGTCGGCCTTGGCCTGATCCCCATCCGCGATCACCAGCACCTTGCTGCCGACCTCGGGAACGTCGGCGGCGTGGAAGCCGTGGCCGATCGAGATCGACAGGATGCCGTCCTTGCCTTCCATCGCCGCGATGCGATCGACGAATTCGCGGCCGACGGGATGGCTGGTCATGTAGCCGCCGCCGATGCGACGGCAATCGAAGAGACCGATCTTCGGCCTGATCTCGCCGCGCGCGGCGCGCAGCGAAAGATCGACCAGTTCCTCGGCACGGGCGAGGAAATCGGTGTGCGGGAATTCCTTGAACAGGATGACGAGGTCGCAGGCCGCGACGCGCCTGGGCGTCAGGTGACAATGCAGGTCGTGCTCGCAGCCGACGATCGCCTTGGGACCGACGATCTCCCGCGCCCGCGACAGAAGATCGCCCTCGCAATCCTCGTAGCCGTCCGCGACCATCGCGCCATGCAGGCCGAAAAGCGCGATGTCGACCGGCATCGCCGCGCGCAACTGGCCCAGGATCTCGTCGCGCAGGCTCTCATAGGCGCCGCGCGCGACCAGACCCGCAG
>JBIKXN010000381.1:0-4060 GCA_044355765.1 Alphaproteobacteria bacterium | reverse complement strand
CGCGCTTGCGCGACGACCTCGAACTTGCCGATCGCTGGATGCGGTTGGTCGGGGACTGAGGCGGGCGCGGCGGGTCGGCCGCCGCCCGCGCGGATATGGCGCCGTTCCCTGGTCCCTGGTAATCAGGTTGCAGCAAGAGGGTTGGGAGCCAATGCAGGACATTCTCGATCAACTCGCCCGCAAGCGCGCCGCGGCGCGTGCCGGAGGCGGCGCGCGACGCATCGAGGGCCAGCACGCCAAGGGCAAACTGACCGCCCGCGAGCGGCTGGAGGTCCTCCTCGACGAGGGTTCGTTCGAGGAATGGGACATGTTCGTCGAGCATCGCTCGAGCGAGTTCGGCATGGCCGAGCAGAAGACGCCGGGCGACGGCGTCGTCACGGGCTGGGGCACGATCAACGGGCGCCTCGTCTTCGTGTTCAGCCAGGATTTCACGGTGTTCGGCGGGTCGCTGTCCGAGGCGCATGCCGAGAAGATCTGCAAGATCATGGACCATGCCATGAAGGCCGGTGCCCCGGTCATTGGCATCAACGACTCCGGCGGGGCGCGGATCCAGGAGGGCGTCGCCTCGCTCGGTGGATATGCCGAGGTGTTCCAGCGCAACGTCACCGCCTCGGGCGTCATTCCGCAGATATCGCTGATCATGGGGCCTTGCGCGGGCGGCGCGGTCTATTCGCCGGCGATGACCGACTTCATCTTCATGGTGAAGGACTCTTCGTACATGTTCGTGACCGGCCCGGACGTGGTGAAGACGGTCACCCACGAGACCGTGACGCACGAGGAACTGGGCGGCGCGTTGACGCACACCGCGAAGTCGGGCGTAGCCGACCTCGCCTTCGAAAATGACGTCGAGGCGCTGCTGCAGACGCGGCGGTTCTTCGATTTTCTGCCGCCATCCAACCGCCAGGCGCCGCCGATCCGTCCCACGGCCGACAGCCCGGAACGCACCGAGCCGGCGCTGGACACGCTCGTCCCGGCGAATCCCAACAAGCCCTACGACATGAAGGAGCTGATCTCGAAGGTGGTCGACGACCGCGACTTCTTCGAGATCGCCCCGGAATTCGCGCGCAACATCATCGTCGGCTTCGCACGCATCGAAGGGGCGACCGTGGGCATCGTCGCCAACCAGCCGATGGTGCTGGCGGGATGTCTCGACATCGAGTCGTCGAAGAAAGCGGCCCGCTTCGTGCGCTTCTGCGACTGCTTCGGCATCCCGCTGGTGACCTTCGTCGATGTGCCGGGCTTCCTGCCCGGTACCGCCCAGGAATATGGCGGCATCATCAAGCACGGCGCCAAGCTGCTCTTCGCCTATGCCGAGGCCACCGTTCCCAAGGTCACGGTCATCACCCGCAAGGCCTATGGTGGCGCCTACGACGTGATGGCGTCCAAGCATCTGCGCGGCGACGTCAACTATGCCTGGCCGAGCGCCGAGATCGCGGTGATGGGACCGAAGGGCGCGGTCGAGATCATCTTCCGCGCCGATCTGGGAGACCCGCGCAAGATAGAGGAGCGCACCGAGGAATACCGGCGGCGCTTCGCCAATCCCTTCGTCGCCGCCAGCCGTGGCTATATCGACGACGTGATCATGCCGTCGGCGACGCGGCCGCGGATCGCGCGTTCCCTCGCCATGTTGCGGACAAAGAAGCTCGAGAACCCGTGGAAGAAGCACGCGAACATTCCGCTGTGAGCGCGGCGGCGCGACGCGCCGCCCTGCGCCGCGGCCTGCGCCTGCACGTGCTGGTCGCCCTGCTCGCGACGATGGTGCTGATCGTGGTCAATTTCCTGACCACGCCCGGCTATCCATGGTGGATGTGGGTGGCGGTGGCCTGGGGGGCGCCGCTCGCGGTGCATGTCGCGATCGCAATGGAACTCTTCGGGAGCAGGGGCTGAGCGATGGCTGCCAAGACCAAGGCGAAGACCAGGGCGAAGCGCAAGGCGGGGACCGGGACCGCGGGCATGCTCGCCAAGGTGCCGTCGCCGATCCCCTTCACCAAGATACTCGTGGCCAATCGCGGCGAGATCGCCTGCCGTGTCATGCGGACCTGCCGGCGGCTCGGGATCGCCACGGTCGCGGTCTATTCGGACGCGGATGCCGACGCGCTACATGTGCGCGAGGCCGACGAGGCGGTGCGCATCGGCCCGCCACCGAGCGCCGAGAGCTATCTGCGGATCGACGCGGTCGTCGATGCGTGCCGCAGGACCGGCGCCCAGGCGGTCCATCCCGGCTATGGCTTCCTGTCCGAGAACGCGGCCTTCGCCGCGGCGCTCGAAGCCGCGGGGATCGTCTTCATCGGTCCGACCATGTCGGCGGTCGCCGCGATGGGCGACAAGATCGAGTCCAAGAAGCTTGCCCAGAAGGCCGGCGTGAACATGGTCCCCGGCCACCTCGCGGCCATCGCCGATGCCGAGGAGGCCGTCGCGATCGCCCGCAAGGTCGGCTATCCGGTCATGATCAAGGCCTCGGCGGGCGGCGGCGGCAAGGGCATGCGCATCGCCCATTCCGACGCCGAGACGCGCGAAGGATTCCGTTCCGCCACGTCGGAGGCGCGGTCTTCCTTCGGCGACGAACGCGTGTTCATCGAGAAGTTCATCGAGCAGCCGCGCCACATCGAGATCCAGGTCCTGGGCGACGCCCATGGCAACGTCATCCATCTTGGCGAACGGGAATGCTCGATCCAGCGTCGCCACCAGAAGGTTATTGAGGAGGCGCCGTCGCCCTTCCTCGACGCGCGCACCCGGGCGGCGATGGGCGCGCAGGCGGTGGCGCTGGCCAAGGCCGTCGGGTACCGCTCGGCCGGGACCGTGGAGTTCATCGTCGACGCCAAGCGCAATTTCTACTTCCTGGAGATGAACACGCGCCTCCAGGTCGAACATCCGGTGACCGAGATGGTCACCGGTCTCGATCTGGTGGAATGGATGATCCGCGTCGCCGCGGGCGAGAGGCTGCCTTTCCGACAGTCGGACATCGCGCTGTCGGGCTGGGCGGTCGAAGCGCGCGTCTATGCCGAGGATCCGTTCCGCAACTTCCTGCCTTCGATCGGGCGCCTGACCCGCTACATGCCGCCGGCCGGCGCGGGCGTGCGCGTCGACACCGGCGTGTTCGAGGGCGGCGAGATATCGATGTTCTACGACCCGATGATCGCCAAGCTGGTCGCGGCGGCGCCGACCCGCGGGGAGGCCTGCGACAGGCTGGCGGCGGCGCTCGACGCCTATGTCGTGCGCGGTCTCACCCACAACATCCCCTTCCTGCAGGCGCTGGTCCGCCACGAGCGCTTCCGCGCCGGACATCTGACGACAGGTTTCATCGCCGAGGAGTTCAAGGGCGGGTTCCGCGGCGCGGCGTCGACGCCTGCGCTCGAGCGGCGGCTGGCTGCCATCGCGGCGACCATCCGCAACCGCATGCACCGGCGCGAAGCGTCCGTGGCCGGGCAATTGTCGGGCCATACCCGCATCGTCCCGTCGCGGTTCAGCGTCGTCCTCGGCGGCGGCGAAGGGGCCCCGTACGAGGTCGAGGTCGTTTCGGGCGGCGTGTCCTTCGCCGACGGCGTCCACGCGGCCGTGGAGAGCGGCTGGCGGGTCGGCGAGATCCTGTTCCAGGGCTCGGTCGACGGCGAGGACATGAACGTCCAGGTAGAGACCGACGGCAGCGTTCTGCATCTGCTGCACGCGGGCGTCTCGGTGAAGGCGAGCGTGCACACGCCGCGCGTCGCCGAACTGGCTCGCCTGATGCCGGTGAAGCGCCCGCCCGACACCTCGCGCTTCCTGCTGTCGCCCATGCCGGGGTTGCTGAAGGCGCTGGCGGTCAAGTCCGGGCAGGAGGTCAAGGCAGGCGAGGAACTCTGCGTCATCGAGGCCATGAAGATGGAGAACATCCTGCGCGCCGAGCGCGACGGGACGATCGCCAAGCTGCATGCCTCGGTGGGCGACAGCCTGGCGGTCGACCAGAAGATCGTCGAGTTCGGCTGAAGCTCGTCTTGGCGCGCGATCTGGCTCCGCCCGAAGCCACGGCATGGCGCCGTCGCGCGGCCGCCTTCTGGGCCGCGCACGACGCGAATGCTGGGCC
>JBIKXN010000038.1:0-13429 GCA_044355765.1 Alphaproteobacteria bacterium | reverse complement strand
AGCGCCGCGCCCGCGACCTTCCTGCCAATGGGGGACCGGCGCGGACTGCTCTCGCTCGCCTTCGGCGAGTTGCAGCGCGCCGCGCCCACGCCGGTGGAGCGCGTGCCGCTGCCGCAAGGCGCGCCGTTCGGAGCGGTGGTCGTCGACATCGCGGGCTGCACGCTCTGCCATGCCTGCGTCGCGGCATGCCCCACGGGCGCGCTGAGCGACAATCCCGATACGCCGCAGCTCGGCTTCACCGAAAGCCTGTGCGTGCAATGCGGCCTGTGCAAGGCGACCTGCCCCGAGAAGGTGATCCAGCTGGTCCCGCAGATCGATTTCCCCGCCTGGCGCGACGGGCGCAAGGTCGTGAAGGAGGAGGAACCGGCGACCTGCCCCAGCTGCGGCAAGGCCTTCGGGACCAGGAGCTCGCTCGAGAAGGTCCGCGCCAAGCTGGCCGGTCGGCACTGGATGTTCCAGGGCGAACACGCACGCCGGCTCGACCTGCTGATGCTGTGCGAGACCTGCCGGGTAACGCGCGTGGTCGAGGACGGGGTCGATCCCTACGCCGCGCGGCCGCGGCCGCGTCCACGCACCACCGAGGACTATCTGCGCGAGCGCGACGCCGGCAAGGACGATCTCGGCGACGCGTGAGGGGCCTGCGCGCCCCTCCGCGCCGTGGTCGGGATCACGCCGTCGCGACGTAGCCGTCGCGCCGCGGGTCGCAGCCGCCGGTCATCGAGCCGGTGTCAGGGTCGATGACGATGCCGTGCATTCCGCCGACCGTCATGGTCCAGGGCAGATAGGCCTCGGCGGCATGGCCGCGGGCCTTGAGCGCCTCGATCACCTCCGGCCGGATGCGGCTCTCGACCTGCACGCGCCGGCCGTCCCAGAGCCGGGCGCGCGGTGCCTCGATCGCGTCCTGGATCGACAGCCCGTAATCGGTCAACTGCACCATCGTCTGCGTCTGGGTCTGGCAGATACCGTAGCTGCCCGGCGTCCCGAGCGCCAGCACGGGCCTGCCCTTGCGCATGCCGATGCTCGGCGCGGTCGGCAGCGCCAGTTGCCCGCCGGGGCGCATGTAGTTCGTGCCCTTCGGATTGACCTCGCCCCAGTAGAGGAAGTTGTTCAGGCAGACGCCCGTGCCCGGGACGACGACGCCGCAGCCGAAGCCCGCGCCGAGGCTCTGGGTCAGGCAGACGACATTGCCCTCGCGGTCGGCGGCGGAGAACGACGTCGTGTGCTCCTTGCGCTCGTCGACCGGCTTGGGCTCGACCCATTGCTCGGTCGGCCCGTCGATCGGCTTGCCGTCCGCGACGCGCTTGCGCAGCCTCGCGACGAAGGCATCGTCGAGAAGCGAGCGCAGCTTGCGCGGGCTGGGGTTGTTGTAGGCGATGCGCGCGCCGGCGGCGACGCGGATGGCGCGGTAGACGAGATCGAGGTGGTCGACCCCGTTGCGCTCCAGCCGCGCGATGTCGAAGCCGTCGAGGATGCGCAGCGTCAGCAGATACTGGAATCCCTCGCAGGGTGGCGGCAGCGTATGGATCGTCATGCCGCGATACGCGGCGCTGACCGGATCCAGCCACGCCGGCTTCACCGCCTCGAAATCCTCTTGCGTGAGGCACCCGCCCAGCTTGCGGGCATGGGCGACGATCGCCTTGCCGAGCGCGCCGCCATGCAGATACGCGGGTCCCTCCGCGGCGATCGCCTCGAATGTGCGCGCAAGTTCGGGCTGCTTCAGGACCTGGCCGGCGCGCACCTCGCCCTTGCCGAAGGCATAGGTGCGGTTCCAGTCCTGGTAGAAGGCCGGGTGATTCTTCAGCTCGCGCGCCGCCTCCATGAACTTGCTCTCGCCGAACTCGGTCAGGACGATGCCGTCACGCGCCAGCGCGATCGCCGGCCGGAACACCTCGGCGAGCGACTTGCGTCCATAGGCCCTGACCAACTCGCACCAGCCGGCGAGATTGCCCGGCGTACCGCAGGCGAGCGGTCCGCGCGCCAGATCCTCGCGCTGCTTGAAGCGCTCGATCGGCAGCCTGGACGGCACGCGCGTGATGAAGTCTAGCGTGCGCACACGTTTCTCGGCGGCCACATAGACTGTCGCCATGCCCATCCCTGCCAGCCCCGACATGAAGGGCTCGGCGACGTTGAGCGCCGCCGCGGTCGCCGCGATGGCGTCGAAGGCGTTGCCGCCCTCGCGCAGCATCTGCGCGCCTGCCTGCGCCGCCATCGGGTGGGCCGCCGCCACCACGCCATGCATCGATGCGATAAGAGGCCGCTTGCCGTTCATCTGACTTCCCCCTTGCGAGATCCCGGAACTTCCGGACCCAGTTTCCACCAAACTTCGGCCGCGTCCAGCCGTCAGGCGCGCGCCGCGCTCCAGCGCGCCGCGCCGTATTGACGGCGATTGACGATGTTGACGACGTCCGCGGGCATCGCGGTTCCCAGTTCCGCGCGGCCTTCCAGCCCACCGTCGCGCCAGTGTCCGACGAAGCCGTAGGCGAGCCCGGCGCCGCCGGAGCGATGCTCGCTGGCGAGGTTCACGCGATCGCCCTCGATCTGGCCCGCGATCGGCGCGGACGCGCCGCTGGCAAGACGATGCGTCCCGTAAACGCGCGCGCCATCCTGGCGCAGGTCGAAGCGATGTTCGACCTCGCCGGCGGCGAGGCGCAGCGTCACGCGCCAGGCGCCCGCGATGTCGATCGTCGGCGCCGCCTGCGTTTCGGGCTTCGGTCCCGCCGCTCCGGCCGCCAACTCCGCCGCGATGCGCTGCCCCACGATCCGCGCCTCGCCCGGCTCCAGGTTGAGGGGCAGGATGGTAATCGAGTCGTCGCGCGCGAAACGGTCGTCGACCTGGATCGCCGGCTCGCCCGCCGCGAGACGCCGCCGCAATTCGGGGCCGTCGACGGCGATCCGCGCGCGATCCCAGCGCACGCGCAGCCTCGGGGTGGGTTCCTCTGGCCCCTTCCAGTCGACATGCTCGCAGACGACGCCGGGCACGGCCTCGGCCGCCGCGGCGAGCTGGGTCAATTCGGCGTGCCACGCGGCGTGCTCGCGCCGCGGGTCGCGCGTGGCCCAGAGTTCGACCGCCGCGACCAGCCCGGCGATCTCCTCCTTGCTCACCTTGAGGTGGCGGCCCATGCCGGCGCGCGGCGAAGCGTTGAGCGCCGCCGCAGCGATCCAGCGCTGATCGCCGATCAGAAGTCCCGTCGATTGCGGACCGCGCAGATACTTGCCCCCCGAATAGACGACGAGGTCCGCCCCGCGCGCCAGATAGGGGTCCGGGCGCCGGAGGAACTCGGATGCGGCATCGACCATGACCGGAACGCCATGTGGGCGCGCCAGTGCGACGCAATCCTCGAGCTTGAGCGACGCAGAGGGATCGGCGGTGCCCAGAACATGCACCATCGCGGCGGTCGTCATCGCCGCCGCCATCTCGGCAGGCGTGCCCGCCTCGACGATGTCTAGCCCGGTCGCGCGCATCGCATGGTCGTAGGAGAAGCGCGAGCCGCGCGGCGTGACGATGAAACGCCGCGGCCAGTCGACATGCGGCAGTCGCGCGATGCGCTCAGGATCACCCAGCGTCGCGGCGGCCGCGGCGCCCAGGAACAGCGCGCCCGAGCCGCCCGAGGCGATCAGCGCAGCGGGCGCGCCGACCAACGCCGCGATCCGACGCCCGGCGGCGTCGAACAACTCGGGCAGGTCCACGAAGCGCTGCGAGGCCGCAACCATCGCCGCAACGACTTCATCGGGCATCCGGCTGCCGCCGTAGATGGTCCGCGACCCGCAGCAGTTGATGAAGCTCCGCACCCCCAGCAACTGGAACGGGTCGGCATTGGCGCCTTCCCGCCCCGGCGACATGTCGCGCATGGCCATTCTCTCTCCCGGATGCCGCGCAGCGCGGCCGATGTCCGGGCGGCACTCCAACGCGGCGCGACCGTGTGGTCAAGGGCCGCGGGCCCTGCGCTCAACGCGGTCGCGTCGCCTGCTCGAGGAACCGCATGAGCGCCGCGCGGTCCTCGGCGTCGCCGATGATCTGCTCGGGCATCTTGGTGCCAGGCGTGTAGGCGTTCGGACCGATTTCGAACAGCCGCGAGATGGTCTCGGCATTCCAGACGATGTCCATGCCGCGGAGCGCAGGAGAGAAATTGTAGCCGTCCGCGGTGCCGATGCGGCGGCCGAACACGCCGTGGAGCGTCGGCCCGGCGCGATTGCCGTCGTCGGGAGACAACGTGTGGCAGGCGACGCAGGCGCGGAAGACCTCGGCGCCACGCGTCTCGCCATGATCCTCGACGCCCTCTCCGGCCGGTCGCCGCGTCAGGATTGGACCGACATGACCGCCCGTCGCCGCGTTCCAGCGCCGGACCAGCCGATCGGCGCCGCCGGTCAGCACGGTGCGACCGTCGGGCGTGAACGCGACGGACCAGACCGGCAGGCCGGGGCCGTCGACGCGGCGCGCGATACGCCGCGTCTCGCGCTCGATCAGCACGACGGCGCCGCGCAGTCCGGCCGCGGCGATAGTGCCGCCGTCGGGCGACACGGCAAGCGCGATCACCGGCGTCGGCTGCGCCTCGATCTCTGCGTCGCGCGCGCCGTCGGCGCCGACCAGGATCACGCGGCCGTCGCCGGTGCCGATGGCGAGCGCGCCGCCCCGAAGCGCCGCAACCGATGTCAGCGGCGTGGGAAACCGGAGCACCGCCGGGGTGCCGGCGCCCGCCGCCGACAAGGGCCAGATCCGCAGCGCGCCGTCCTGGCCCACCGAGGCGAGCGCACGCCCATCGTCGGAGAACGCCACCCCGGTTACGTTGTCGTCGTGACCGTCGAGGATCGCGCGCGGCCGCGTCTCGTCATGGGCCCAGACGCGCACCGTCCGGTCCCATCCCGCCGAAGCGAGCAGACGCCCGTCGGCCGAACGCGCCAGCGCCGCGACCGGCGCGTCATGCCCGTCGCCGCCGGGCCCCCAGACGCGCAGCGGTGCCGCCTGATCCGCGGCCCAGATCGCGATCCGGCCATCCTGGCCCGCGG
Organism: Alphaproteobacteria bacterium; assembly: GCA_044355765.1. Taxonomy (GTDB): domain Bacteria; phylum Pseudomonadota; class Alphaproteobacteria; order CACIAM-22H2; family CACIAM-22H2; genus CAIOSQ01. Next base: position 8,425 of record JBIKXN010000038.1, on the reverse strand, counting down.
TCGCGAAGCTGCCGCCCCCGAGCGCGAGAGCGGCATTGACCGCGCTGTCATGCAGGCGCAGCACCGCGATGGCTTCGTCGCGCTCGAGCGACCACAGGATCGCGCTGCTGTCGAAGCTTCCGGAGATCGCGAGCTTCCCGTCGGGAGAGACGGCGAGCGCGCGCACCGGGCCACCATGGCCGCGCAACGCGTCCTGGGCCTGGGCGCCGCCCGTGGCCAGCATCGCCATCGCGACGATCAGCGCCGCCCGCCACGAAACCGCCCGCATCTGCGCTCTCCGCCTAAGCACTCGACCAGAGCGTAGATGGCGCGACCGCGCGCCGCGACAAGCAGAGCGTCACGCCGGCGCGGCGAGATCCAGTCGCTCGGCGTGATGGCAGCGCACCGCCTGTCCGGGAGCGATTTCGCGCAACGCCGGCGCCTCCTGCCGGCAGCGCGCATCGGCGAAAGGGCAGCGCGGGTGGAAATAGCAGCCGGAGGGCGGATTTGCCGGACTCGGCACCTCGCCCTTCAGCAGCACGTCGCCAGCCTCGATTCGCGGGTCGGCCACCGGGACGGCCTTCAGCAGGGCCGCCGTGTAGGGATGGCGCGGACGCTCGAACAGCGCCCGGGTGGGCGCCAGTTCGGCGATCTGACCGACATACATCACCGCGACCCGGTCCGAGATGTGCCTGACGACAGACAGGTCGTGCGCAACGAACAGGAAGGTCAGCCGCAGCCGCTGCTGCAGCTCCAGCAGCAGGTTCAGCACCTGCGCCTGCACCGAGACGTCGAGCGCCGAGACCGGTTCGTCGGCGACGACCAGGCGCGGATTGGTCGACAGCGCACGCGCTATGCCGATCCGCTGGCGCTGACCGCCGCTGAAGGCGTGCGGGAACCTGTGCATGAACTCGGGCCGCAGACCGACCAGCCTGAGCAGTTCCGCGACGCGGTCCGTGCGTTCGCCGCGGTTCGTCATGCCGTTGACGAGCAGCGGCTCGCCGACATTGTCGAACAGCGTCATGCGCGGATTGAGCGAGCCGAACGGGTCCTGGAAGATCATCTGGATCTCTGCCCGCAGCGGCCGCAGGTCGCGACGCGACAGCGGCGCGAGGTCGACCTCGCGCCCGTCGCGCGTGCGGTAGAACATCTCGCCCGAGGTCGGCGCCATCGCCCGCAGGATGCAGCGCGAGGTGGTGGTCTTGCCGCAACCGCTCTCGCCGACGAGCCCCAGCGTCTCGCCCTCGTGGACATCGAAGCTGACGTCGTCGACCGCGCGCACATGACCTGTCGTGCGGCGGAAGACGCCCTTCACGATCGGGAAGAACTTGCGCAGGTTGCGCACCCGCAGCAGCGGACCCGTTCCGGGGGCGGTCATGGAGCCTCCGCGGCGTCGTGATGCAGGAAGCAACTCGCCGCGTGGCCCGCGGCGACCTCGCGCAGCAGCGGCACATGCGTGGCGCAGCGCGGGCCGGCGCGCTCCTCGCAGCGCGGGTTGAACGGGCATCCGGCCGGACGGTTGAAGGGATGCGGCAGCGAGCCGGAAATGGTCGGCAGCGCGACGCGCGTGGCACCGCGCAGGCTCGGCATCGAGCGCAGCAGCGCGCGCGTGTAGGGATGCCGGGGCGCATGGAATATGGCGTCCACCGACCCCTGCTCCATGACGCGCCCCAGATACATCACCACCACTTCGCTCGCCATCTGCGCGATCACGCCCAGATCATGGGTGATGAAGATGATCGCGGTGCCGTACTTGCGCTGCAGGTCGCGCAGCAGGGCGAGGACCTGGGCCTGCGTGGTGACGTCGATGGCGGTCGTCGGCTCGTCGGCGATCAGCAGCCGCGGCTTGCAGGACAGCGCCATGGCGATCATCGCGCGCTGCCGCAGGCCGCCCGAGAGCTGCCAGGAATAGGAGTCGATGCGCTGCTCGGGCATCGAGATGCCGACGTCGCGGAACAGATCGACGACGATCGCGCGCGCATCGGTGCGGCCGAGGCGACCGCCTTCCGGACGCCATTGTCGGGCGTGGAGCTGCAGCGCCTCGACGATCTGGTCTCCTACCGTGTGGACCGGGCTGAACGAGGCCATCGGCTCCTGCGGGATCAGCGCGATCTCGGCGCCGCGGATCGCACGGATCTCGCGGCCGCGCGGGTCGAGCGCAGCGATGTCGACGCGCGATCCGTCGGCGCGGCGGAAGTCGATCGCCCCGCCGTCGATACGGCCCGGCGCGTCGACCAGCTGCAGCAGCGCCTTCATGGTGACGCTCTTGCCGCAGCCGCTCTCGCCGACGATGCCGACCGTCCGGCCGGGCTGGACGTCGAAGCTGACGCCGTCGACCGCGCGCACGGCGCCCTCGTCGAGGCGGAAGGCGACGCGCAGGTCGCGGACCGACAGAATGGGCGCGGCGGCGCTCACCGGTTCACTTGCCATAGGGGTCGGAGGCGTCGCGCAGACCGTCGCCGACGAGGTTGAACGCCAGCACGGCCACGATCACCAGCAATCCGGGCAGCAGTAGCCAGGGCGCGAGCGCCAGGGTCTGGATGTTCTGCGCCTCCTGCAGCAGCACGCCCCAGCTGATCGCCGGCGGCCGGATGCCCAGCCCCAGGAAAGACAGCGACGTCTCGTTGATGATCATGACGGGGATCGCGAGCGAACTGGTCGCGATGATATGGCTGAGGAAGGTAGGAACCATGTGGCGCAGGATGATGCGCGCGCGGCTGCAGCCGGCCAGTTCGGCCGCGAGCACGAAGTCCTCCTCGCGCAGCGCCAGGAACCGGCCACGCACCTCGCGCCCCAGCGTCGTCCAGCCGATCAGCGACAGGATGACGGTGATGGCGAAGAAGACCTGGGTCGGCGTCCAGTCCCGCGGCAGCGCCGCCGTCAGGGCGAGCCAGATCGGGATCGTGGGAACGGATTGCAGGATCTCGATCACGCGCTGGATGACCTGGTCGATCCAGCCCCCGAAATAGCCGGAGATGCCCCCCAGAACGATGCCGAGGATCACGCTGAGCGTGACCGCCACCAGGCCGATCGTCATCGAGGTCTGGGTCCCGTGCATAATACGCGACCACTGGTCCCGGCCCATGCGATCGGAGCCGAGCAGGAAGATCCGCTGCGATGGGTCGAGCGGACCGATCAGCCGCACCTTGGCCGGGATCACGCCGAGGAACCGATACTCGGGCCCGGAAACGAAGAAGCCGACACGGACCTTGCGGTTGGGATCGACGCCCCATTCCATGCGCAGCGTGACAGGGTTGCGCTTGCCGACTGCCGCCGGCACCCATGGCGCCCAGCGTCCCTCGTCGAAGAGATGGATAGTCTGGATCGGGATGAAGGCCTGGCGCGCGTCGGTGCGCTCCGGATCCTGCGTGCTGAAGAAGTCCGGGCAGAGCACGATCGCATAGAGCAACGCCAGCACCGCCGCGCTGGCGAGCGCCAGCTTATGCTTGCGGAACCGCCACCACACCAATGTCCAGTTCGACGCGACCGAGATCCGCTCCTCCGCCGCCGACATGCTCGTTGCCGCGTCCGCCATGTCAGCCATCCATCCGGATGCGCGGGTCGATCCATGCGAGCAGTATGTCGGACAGCAGCGTGCCGACGACCGTGAGCATGCAGTAGATCAGCAGGATGCTGCCTGCCAGATACATGTCCTGGTTGACAAGCGCGCGCAGCAGCAGGGGACCGATATTGGGAAGGTTCATCACCGTCGCCACGATCAGGCTGCCCGAGAAGAGTTGCGGCAGGTACCAGCCGATCGTGCTGACCAGCGGGTTGAAGGCGAGGCGCACGGGATAGCGCAGCACCAGCGTCCATTCCGAAAGCCCCTTGGCGCGCGCGGTCACGACATAGGGCTTGTTGAGTTCGTCGAGAAGATTGGCGCGCATCACCCGCGTGAGACGCGCCGTACCGGCGACGCCGAGCACGAGCGCGGGCAGCCAGACATGGGCCATCAGGTCGACGAATTTCGCCCAGCTCCAGGGCGCGCCCTGGTAGTCGGGCGAAAACAGGCCTGTGACGCCGATCCCGAACCAGGCGAACGCCACCCACATCAGCACCAGCGCCAGCATGAAATTCGGCGTCGCGACGCCGATGTAGTTGATGACCGTCAGAACGTAGTCGATCACCGAGCGCTGGCGGATCGCCGAATAGATCCCGGCCGGCACCGCGATGATCCAGGTCAGGACGAAGGAGAACAGCGCCAGCACGATGGTGAGAACCAGTTGCTCGCCGATCAGCTCCGCGTTGGGCCGCTGATACTCGAGCGACAGGCCGAGATCGCCCTGCAGCAGGTTGGCCATCCATCGCAGGTACTGGATATGGAAGGGCTGGTCGAGCCCGTACTGGCGACGCAGCGCCTCGACCTGCTCGGCGCCGATCGAGGAGCCCGAGGACGCCAGCGTCGCGATGTAGGACGTCAGGAAGTCGCCCGGCGGCGCCTCCACGATCGCGAAGACGAGGATCGAGAAGACCGCCATCAGCAGCGGCAGCAGCATGAGACGCTGCAGGATGAAACGGGCCATCTAGGTTCGGATCGGGCGTCCGCCGCACGCGCCGAGACGTTCGGCGCGTGCGGCTGCGCGCAGCTTCAGCGTTGGTAGAAGAACTGCTCGGGACGCGCGTTGCCGGGCGTGCGCAGAGGCCAGTCGTTGCCGACCTGCGTCGGCACGTTGCGCATGCGGTTGTTGAGAACCACAACGCCCTGGATCATCGGCGTCAGCCCGACGATGCCGACTTCGTAGACCTGGTCGGCCCAGATCTTGAACAGGTCCTGGGCGACCTTGATCTGCGCATCTCCGCCGACGGTCTTGGCGGTGTCGATCAGTTCGACCAGTTTCTTGATCTCGGCCGTCGGTTCGACGCCATCGGCGCCGTTCGACCGGTACCATTGGCCGTGCAGCGGACCGAAATTCCCGATCTGTATCGCCGGGATCCGGATGTCGAACTTGGTGTTGCCGGTGAACGGGAACCCGGTCGTGTCCTGGTTCCAGATCTCGGCCATCAGTTCGTTCGCATCGCGCATCTTGAAGTGCAGCGCGCGTTCGCGGATCTGCACGACGGTCTTGATGCCGACCTTCTCCCAGTCCTTCGCCACCAGCTGCCCGACATCCGGCCACGCGCCGAAGGCGGGCACGATCGCGATCTCGATCGTCGCCGGCTTGCCGTTCGGCAGCAGGCGGATGCCCTGCGCGTCCTTCTTGTCGAGACCGAGCGCGTCGAGCATGCGGTTGGCGAGCGCCGGATCGTAGGACGTGAACTTCTTGGCGTGCTCGTCGCCGGGGAAGTAGGGATGCCATGGCGCGGGCACGCCCTGGCGTGCCTCGCCGAGACCGAGGAACGCCGATTCCTTGATCTGGTCGCGGTTGATGGCGTGCGACATCGCGATGCGGAAATTCCGCGTCGCCATCAGCTTGCCCATCTCCGGATCGGCCTTGTAGGTCTGGTTGAACGTGATAGCCGCATCGGCGCCGCCGAAGGTCGACCAGGTCAGGATGCGGTAGCGCCCCTTCTTTTCCTCGTCCTTGAAGACCGGATAGTTGGTCATCTGGATATGGCGCGCCTGCATGTCGAACTGCCCGGCGATCGCCGCCAGGTTCAGCGCCTGGACGTCGGCGAAATAGGTGAAACGGACCTCGTCGATGTAGGGAAGCTGGTTGCCCGCCGGGTCGACGCCGATGAAATAGGGATTGCGCCGAAGCGTCAGCACGGGATCGCTGATGCGGCTGGTCGGGACCCAGGCGGCCATGGTCGGCCGCTCGGGGTTCTCCGGCGGAGCATTGCGCGCGGCGAACAATTCGGTCCAGGTCTTGAAGCCGGCGGCCTGGACTGCGCGGTCGACTTCCTCCTTGGCGGTGTAGCCGGGGTGGAAGCGCTTGAGATAATGGGCCGGCAGGAATGCCGCAAAGGTCCGGTCGCCGCCATCGGCCGCGACCAGCGCCGTCAGGAACAGCGTCGCCGGTTCGGCGAAGGAGAACCGCACCGTGACGTCGTCGATCTTCTCGACCGCGACCGGCGACCCGTCCTTGTTCCGCATCCAGCCCGGCAGCGACGGGGTGAGGTCCTTGTTGAGAAGGACGTCCTTGTACCAGAACATGATGTCGTCGGCGCCGAAGGGCGCGCCATCGGACCAGCGTGCGCCCTTGCGCAGCTTGATGGTCCAGGTCCTGTAGTCGGCCGAAGGCTCCGCGCCGGCCGCGATCTTCGGCTCGATCTTGCCGCCGTCGGGCGAGTGGCGGAACAGCGAGTCGAACACGACGCGCACGTAGTTGTTTGCGTCGGCCGGCCCGAGGAAGGCACGGCGCCAGACGCCGCCATACTCGCCGGTCCGCTCCGCCACCGGCACCACCAGCGGGTCTTCTGGCAGACGCTGATCGACGGCGGGCAGACGCCCGGCGCGAACCTGCTCGGCGAGCTGCGGCGATTCCTTGAAGCGCGACTGCGCCTCGACCGGGCTCAGGCCCGAGCTTGCGAGCAGAAAGCTCCCGCCAAGCAGCGCGGCGGCGACGAGCGGCATACGCCGCCCCATGACGAAGTTCATGCGACCCTCCCGATTCCCCCCAGCCGCGACGCGGCGCGGGACCTTAGATCGCCCCATGGGGCCAAGTTTCACCCGCGCGAGTCAACCGATTATCGCGGCCGCGCGAGGCCGCGTGGCGGGCGTCCGGACCTATGCGCCGCGGGCGCGTGCGATCAGCGTGAGCAGGTCGCCGACCATGCCCAACCGCTCCTCGACGGACGACTCCGGCGGCCTGATGGCGATCTTGGCGCCCAGAATGTCGAGATGGATGCCGTGCGCTGCTTCCATGCAGCGGCGGATTTCGGTTTCGGTCATCAGCGATCCCTCGACGCCGTGCGCCAGCCCCGGCGCAGGCGCATGGGGCATATGCGTATCCTGCCATACGCCGTAAGGGGTATCCGCACTGGATGCCCCTGAGAACATGATCCCGGCGAGCGCGCCGGCACGACGGGCGGCCTCGACATGCGCGACGGCGGTGGCGGCGTCGTGGGTCTCGAGAACCGATCTCCCCCAATTCACGCAGATACCAATATTCGTGCGCGCCTCCGCATTGGCGCTGGCGATTGCCGCCAGTTCATCCTCAAGGGACAAGAACCCCTTGTGCTGCGGATGTCCCGGCCGGTACGCGTCGCAGTGCTCGACAGCAAGACGCGCACCCGACCAGTCCCAAGCAGCCACCTCGGCGAGGGATCGGGCGAAGGCGTCGCGGTCACCGACACCTCCGGCGGGCCCGCGGCTCGGGGCCGAGTGGACCTCGACAGCTACCACCGCCTTGCGCCCAAGAGCCGCACAGAGACGTTCGACCGCGTCGCGCGCCGCGCGCGCCATCGCAAGGGCGGCCAGCCGGCCCGATTCGTCGGCGGACGCGAGCCCGAAATGCCGCTGCGTCTGCACCCGGCCCATCGTCCCGGGGATAAGCGTCACAACGAAATCCCAGTCGCGGCGCAGTCGCGCGAAGAGCCACGCCTCGTCGCTGCGATGCAGCGCGCCAGTGAAGGGCAGTTCCAGACCGCGAACATGGTGCGAGGCGGCGAGGCCCGCCAGCACCCGCTCCTCGTCGGCCAGCGAGGCCGGCGCTATCGCGTATTCCCCGACGAAATAACCCATACGAGCCCCCATTGCGGCGCCGGACCAGATCCGGGCTACCCTTCAGGCGCGTTGCATGCCTGACCGACGGACCACTGTATAGCCGCGGCAACGAAGCCGACGCAAACGACGCGGGTGGCGCGAATACGACAACGCCCGCCGGCCTTGAGGGCTGGCGGGCGCATCTGGATGCGGGGACAGGATTTGAACCTGTGACCTTCAGGTTATGAGCCTGACGAGCTACCGGGCTGCTCCACCCCGCGGCGGAGGACGATTTTTGTTGGGTGGTTGTATCGGTTGGAGGGTACGGTTTTTTGGTGTGTTGCGCGTATTCTGGTTCGCTTGAAAGACTTGGCGGCGACCGACTCTCCCGCGTCTTGGGACGCAGTACCATGGGCGCTGAGGGTTTTCACGGCCGAGTTCGGAATGGGATCGGGTGCTTTGCCCCTCGCTATAGCCACCAAGTCGTTCGAGCGAACCTTTGGTATTCGCGAAGCCTGCTCTCGCGCTGGGCCCGGCCGTGGTGCGGGCATGGCTTTGCGCGGGGTTGCATCGCGGTTTTGGGTGTCTTGAGATCTGGCGTTCGGTTTCGAGGCGGTTAGGAGAGCCTGGCCGTTGGAGAAGGCCATTTGTACAGGCTGTACAGGCTGTACAGGCTCGGCGTTGCATGCGGTCGCGGATGGGGAGCAATCAAGCCGATCGAGCTATTAGGATCGGTAAGCTGAACGCGTTGCCGCGCTTTCACATCCGACCTATCGACGTGGTGGTCTACCACGGCTCTTCAGGGAGACCTCGTTTGGAGGGGGGTTTCCCGCTTAGATGCATTCAGCGGTTATCCCGTCC
>JBIKXN010000380.1:0-4073 GCA_044355765.1 Alphaproteobacteria bacterium | reverse complement strand
CGATCGTCCAGGCCTTCGTCGGCGTCGCCGGCGTGAAGATGACGCTGAAGGACATCTCGCTGACGGGCCGCATCCTCGCGAATTTCCCGGAGAAGCTGAAGCCCGAGCAGCGCGTCGCGGACGAACTGGCCGAGCTCGGCAAGCTCGCGCTCAGGCCCGAGGCCAACATCATCAAGTTGCCGAACATCTCGGCCTCGGTGCCGCAGCTCAAGGCGGCGATCAGGGAATTGCAGGCCAAGGGCTACGACGTCCCCGACTATCCCGAGAATCCCGCCAGCGACGCCGAGAAGGAGATCCGCGCGCGCTACGGCAAGGTGCTGGGCAGCGCCGTGAACCCCGTGCTGCGCGAAGGCAATTCGGACCGCCGCGCGGCCGGCGCCGTCAAGCAATACGCGCGCAACAACCCGCACAAGATGGGCGCCTGGACGTCCGGTTCGAAATCCCATGTCGCCTACATGCCGGGCGGCGATTTCTACGGCTCGGAGGTGTCGACGACCATCGCCGCGCCGACCATCGCGCGCATCGAGCTCGTGGCCAGGGACGGCGCCGTCACGGTGCTGAAGGCGAAGACGCCGCTGATCGCGGGCGAGATCGTCGACGCCGCGGTGATGAGCCGCAAGGCGCTGCGCGGCTTCCTGGCCGAGCAGATCGACGCCGCGAAGCGCGACGGGGTGCTGTTCTCGCTGCACCTCAAGGCGACCATGATGAAGATCTCCGATCCCATCCTGTTCGGCCACGCGGTCTCGGTCTTCTTCGCCGACGTCTTCGCCAGGCACGGCGCCGCGCTCAAGCGTCTGGGCGTCAACCCCAACAACGGCGTCGGCGACATGCTCGCCAAGATCGACACGCTGCCCGAGGCCGAGAAGGCCGCGATCAGGGCCGATATCGACGCGACCTACAAGGCGCGCCCGGCGCTGGCCATGGTCAATTCCGAGCGCGGGATCACCAATCTGCACGTGCCGAGCGACGTCATCGTCGACGCGTCGATGCCCGCGATGATCCGAGATTCCGGCCGTATGTGGGGGCCGGACGGCAAGCTGCACGACACCAAGGCGGTGATACCCGATCGCTGCTACGCGCGGCTTTTCCAGACCGTGATCGAGGACTGCAAGGCGCATGGCGCCTTCGACCCGCGGACGATGGGGTCGGTGCCGAATGTCGGGCTGATGGCCCAGCAGGCCGAGGAATACGGGTCGCACGACAAGACCTTCGAGCTGCAGGCCGATGGCGAGGTGCGCGTGGTGGCCGAGGACGGGACGGTCCTGCTGTCGCGACCGGTGGAGACCGGCGACATCTTCCGCATGTGCCAGGTGAAGGACGCGCCGATCCGCGACTGGGTGAAGCTCGGCGTGCGCCGCGCGCGGCTGACCGGCGCGCCGGCGGTGTTCTGGCTCGATGCCGCCCGCGCCCATGACGCGCAGCTGATCGCCAAGGTCCGGGCCTATCTGAAGGACCACGACACGGCCGGGCTCGACATCCGCATCCTGGCGCCGGTCGAGGCGATGCAGGTCTCGCTCGAGCGTATCCGCAAGGGACTGGACACGATCTCGGTCACCGGCAACGTGCTGCGCGACTACCTCACCGACCTGTTCCCGATCATGGAGCTTGGCACCTCGGCGAAGATGCTGTCGATCGTGCCGCTGCTCAATGGCGGCGGCCTGTTCGAGACCGGCGCGGGCGGCTCGGCGCCCAAGCATGTCGAGCAGTTCCAGGGCGAGGGCTATCTGCGCTGGGACTCGCTGGGCGAGTTCCTCGCGCTCGGCGCGTCGCTCGAACATCTGGCGCAGGTCACTGGCAACGCCGACGTCAAGGTGCTGGCGGAGACGCTCGACGAGGCGAACGGCAGGATCCTGGATCACAACCGCTCGCCTGCGCGGAAGGTCGGCGAGATCGACAATCGCGGCACGCATTTCTACCTCGCCCTCTACTGGGCGCAGGCGCTCGCGGCGCGCGACAACAGTTCGGCCCTCGCCGCCCGCTTCAAGCCGCTTGCCGACCGGCTCTCTGCGAACGAATCCCGGATATACAAGGAACTGATCGACGCGCAGGGCAAGCCGCAAGATCTCGGCGGTTACTACCAGCCGGACACCGCCAGGACATCCGCCGCGATGCGCCCCAGCGCGACGCTGAACGAGGCGCTGGCGTCGCTGCAGGGATAGGTCAGGCCGCGAGGGGCGGCGCCCGTTTCCCGGGGTGCCGCCCCGCCACCGCTTCCGCCTCCGTCCGCGACCCTGTAGCGTCGCCTTTCCGGCGTCGTCGTCCAGCGCCGGGCGAGGGGATGTCCATGATGATCGGGTCCTGGCGCGCGCTGGCGCGTGGTCTGGTGGTTACCGCATCGCTGGTCGCGCCGGCGCTCGCCCTGGCGCAGGCGCAGGGCGACAGCGCCGCCGCCGCGCCCTTCGCCTTCCAGCGTCTCGACATCGACCAGTCGGGCCTGCAGCCCGTCGTGTGCCTGCGCTTCACCGGGGCGCTGCGCGGCGAGGGCGTGCGGTATTCCGATTACCTCTCCATCGCGCCCGATCCGCGGCCGGGCTTGCGCGTGGAGGGGCAGGCGCTGTGCCTGTCGGGGCTGTCCTATGGCAGCGACTACGAGATCGACTTACGCCAGGGGCTGCCCGGGGCGGGCGACCGGGCGCTGGCCGTGGGCGAGCGGGTGGGCGTCACGCTGAGCGCGCGGCCACCGGTGGTGGCCTTCGCGGGCGGCGGGCGGATCCTGGTGCGGGCGGCGAGCGACGGCCTGCCGGTGACGACGGTGAACGTGCCGGAGGTGGCGCTGCGCGTGTACCGGGTGGGCGAGCGCGGTTTCGCCGCGGTGCGCGAGCAGTTCCGCCAGAACGAGCGGCGGGCCTATCCCTGGGCGCTCGACCAGATGGCGAACGAGACCGGGCGGCTGGTTTGGTCGGGGATTCTGGCGACCGAGAACCCGCCCAACCGCGAGGTGGTGACGTCCTTCCCGCTGACCGAGGCGATCCCGGCGCGCCAGCCCGGGATCTACTGGGTGGTGGCCTATGACGCGGCGCGCGCGGGCGACGACGCCGACATGGAGGCGCGCTGGAACCGGCAGATGGCCGCGCAATGGGTGATCGCGACGGATATCGCGCTCAGCGTGCTGCGCGGCGCCGACGGACTGCATGTGGTGGCGCGGCGTTTCGCGGACGGCAAGCCCGCGGCGGGCATCGAGCTGCGGCTGATGGCGCGCAACAACGAGGAGCTGGGGCGGCTGCGTACCGATGCCGAAGGCCGCGCGTCCTTCGCGCCAGGCTTGCTGCGCGGCACCCAGGCCGCGGCGCCGACGACGGTGATGGCCTTCGGGCCGGAGGAGGATTTCGCGGTGATCGATCTCGACCGCGCCGCCTTCGATCTCGCCGATCGCGGCGTCGAGGGCCGCGCGCCGCCGGGGCCGGTCGACGTCTTCGCCTGGACCGAGCGCGGCATCTATCGCCCCGGCGAGAATGTCGCCTTCGCGGCGCTGCTGCGCGACGCCGCGGGCGACGCCATGCCGGGGCTGCAGACGCTGCTGGTGCTGCGCCGGCCCAACGGCACCGAGGCGCGGCGCTTCGCGCTGACCGCCGACGCCACCGGCGCGGTCGCGCAGAGCCTGGCGCTGACGCCGGCGGCGGCGCGCGGGCTGTGGAGCGCCGAGATCCTGATCGATCCGACCGCGCCGCCGATCGGGCGGGCGCGCTTCGAGGTACAGGACTTCGTGCCGCAGAAGCTGAAGGTCGAGCTGAAGCCTGGCGCCGCGGCGGTGTCGCCGGGCGAGAGCGCGGCGATCGCGGTGGAGTCGCGCTTCCTCTATGGCGCGCCCGCCGCGGGCCTCGCGACCGAGGCCGAGATCGCGCTGGAGATCGATCCCAATCCGTTTCCCGCCTGGCGCGGCTTCGTCTTCGGCAACGACCGCGAGCGTCCCGATCTGGCGCCGATCGAAGCCAGCGCGCCGCGCACCGATGCGAGCGGCCGCGCCGAGATCCGTGCGACGATCCCCGCCGAGATCGCCACCACGCGCCCGCTGCGCGCCACGGCGCGCGTCGCGGTCTTCGAGCCCGGCGGCCGGGCCACCGCTGAGCAGACGG
>JBIKXN010000379.1:0-4094 GCA_044355765.1 Alphaproteobacteria bacterium | reverse complement strand
CCGACGCGCGCCGGGTCGATGCCGCGCGCCAGGATGTCGTCGCGCAGCCCGGCGGAAAGCGCGACGACCGCGCCGACGCGCCGGAACAGAAACGTGTCGAGAGCGCGGATCGCATGCCAGCGCGGCCCGCCCACCGCCCCGCGCCCGTCGGCGGCGGCCGCGTCCTCCCAGAACGCGCGGACCTCGTAGACGACCGGGATGCCGAGCGCGCGCCCGACGCGAAGCGCCGGCAAGGCGAGAAGCGCCGGCGAATGCGCGTGCAGGATGTCGGGCGCCAGCCGTCGTGCCGCGGCGGCGATATGGCGTGCGGCGATGCGCAGCTCGGTCAAGGGCCGCAGCGCCGCCGGTCGCGCCGGTGCCGCGGGCATGCGCAGCAGCGCGCATCCGCCGGTCGCGGCCCCATCCGGCGTTCCGCGCTGGCGCGGCCCGGCGAGCAGCAGCGGCTGCCAGCCGAAGCCGCGCTGGGCCGCGGCGATCGCCAGCGTACGCGCCACATAGCCGTCCCGGGTCGGGGGACCGTGGTCGAGGATATGCAGCACGCGCCACGCGCGCTCCGCCTGGTTCACGTCGGTCCCGTCATCCCCAGGCGCCGGTACAGGCGGGCGGTTCCAAACACGTAGCGGTGCTTGCGGAACAGCGCGGCGAGCCCGGCGACGTGCCGCAGCGCCAGACGCGGTCGCAGTCGGCGCGAGGCTTCGCGCGCGTCGTGGATCGCCACCACGGACCCGTCCTGGAGCACCTCCAGGCCCGCGGCCCAGATCCGGATGCAGTAATCGGCGTCTTCGGGCGCGTAGGCGAAGCGTTCGTCGAACAGGCCGACGCGCGCGATCGTCGCGCGCGGCAGCAGCCAGAATGCCGAGATGGCGTAGTCGACCCGCCGCAGCGCGCCGTCCGGCGGCGGCAGCGCGCGCTCCAGGCGCCGCAGACCGGCGAGGCGCCGCAGCTTGCGGGGCAGGGTGGGGAAGATGTCGGCGGAGAGTTGCGGCCGCCCATCGGCATGGACCAGCCGCGGGGCGACGAGCCCGGCCTGCGGCGCCGCATCGAGCCGCGCGAGCAGCGCGCCCAGACAGCCCGCCGGCACTACGGCGTCGCTGTCCATGATCAGGATCGCGCGCCCGCGCGCGGTGCGCAGCGCGACGTTGCGCGCCACGCTCGTGCCCATGTTCCTGGGCAACCGGATCACGCGCAGCAGGCCGCCGAGTTCCGCGGCGAGCTGCGCGAGCAGGGTCGGGCTCTCGTCGCGCGACCCGTTGTCGACGACGAGGATCTCGCAGGGCGCGGCCAGCCGCCCGCAATCGGCGGCGAGCGATCGCAGCGCCGCGCCGATATGGCGCCCGGAATCGCAGCACAGGACGATCGCGGAGAGCAGCATCCCGCCAGGGTAGCGGCGGTCTCGCGCGGCGCCGCGGCGTGCGGAGGCGCTACGCCATCCGGGCGCCTGCCGCGCTGCCGCTCCGCGCGCCATGCTGCGCGCCGCAAACCGCCGGGCGGCCATCGATGCGGATCCTCGTCCTGTCCACCCTCTATCCCGATGCGGCGCGCCCCGATCGCGGGATCTTCGTCGAGACCCGCCTGCGACAACTCGTGGCGGGCGGCCGGGTCGCCGCGAAGGTCCTCGCGCCGGTGCCGTGGTTCCCGTCCACGCATTCGCGCTGGGGGCGGTGGAGCGAATGGGCGCGGGCAGCGCGGCGCGAGTTCCGCCATGGCATCGAGGTCCGGCGGCCGCGCTATGCGATGGCGCCGCGCATCGGGATGACGCCGCAGCCGCTGGCCCTGGCGCTGGCGGTCTGCCGTGCCGCGGCCCTGTGGCGGCGCCAGGGTTTCGTCTTCGATCTGATCGACGCGCAGCTTTTCTATCCCGACGGCGTGGCCGCCGCGCTCGCAGCGCGGTGGCTGGGCGTACCCTTCGCGATCACCGGACGCGGTTCGGATCTGACCCTCTATCCGCGCTTCGCCTTGCCGCGGCGCTGGATCGGCTGGGCCGCGGCGCGCGCCGACGGGCTCGCCACGGTCTGCGCCGCGCTGACGCAGCCGCTGGTGGAACTCGGCGTTCCGGCGGCGCGCGTCGCGGTGCTGCGCAACGGCGTCGATCTGGCGCTTTTCCGCCCGCTCGACCGCGCCGCGGCGCGGCGGGAATTCGGCATCGACGGTCCGGCGATCGCCTCGGTCGGCCATCTCGTCGCGCGCAAGGGCCACGACTTCGCGATTCGCGTCCTGGCCTCGCTGCCCGGCTGGCGGCTGCTCGTGGCCGGCGATGGGCCGGAGCGCGACGCGCTGCGCGCGCTCGGCGCGGCGCTCGGCGTCGCCGATCGCGTCGTCATCCTGGGCAGGCTGCCGCAGTCGCGGCTGGTCTCGCTCTACAACGCCGCCGACATGCTGGTCCTGGCCTCGGACCGCGAGGGTCTGGCGAATGTGCTGCTCGAGGCGATGGCCTGCGGGACGCCGGTCGTGGCGACCGACCGCTGGGGCGCGCGCGAGGTGGTGACCAGCCCCGCCGCGGGGCTGCTGGCGGCACGCGCGGACGCCGCGATCCTCGCAGCGATCCGCGCGCTCGCCGCCGCGCCGCCGCCGCGCGCGGCGACGCGTGCCCACGCGCAGGGCTTCGCCTGGGAGGCGACGACGCGGGCGCAGGAGGCTTTCCTCGCCGGGACCCTCGCCGCGCGCAGATGAGATGGCTTGATCGCGGCGGCGCGCCGGCACATGGTGCCGGTCCCATGAGTTCAGCCATCCCGCGCGCCGCGCTGGTCACTGGCGGCGCACGCCGCATCGGCCGTGCGCTCGTCGAGACGCTCGCCGCCGATGGCTACGCCGTCGCGATCCATTGCCAGGCCTCGGTCCAGGAAGCCGAGGCGCTGGCGGCCGATATCGTCGGCCGCGGTGGCCGCGCCTGCGTGCTGCGCGCCGATCTCGGGCGCGAGGACGAGGTGGCGCGGCTGATCCAAGACGCCCAGACGCGGCTCGGCCCGCTCGGCGTGCTGGTGAACAACGCGTCCGTATTCGAACGCGACGACGCCCTCTCGGCCACCCGGGAGAGCTGGGATCGCCATGTCGAGGCCAATCTGCGCGCGCCCTTCGTGCTCGCCCAGGACTTCGCGCGCCAGTTGCCGGGCGAGGCCGAGGGGGTGATCGTCAATCTGCTCGACCAGCGTGTCTGGAGCCTGACGCCCCATTTCATCTCGTACACGTTGAGCAAGGCGGGGCTGTGGACCCTGACCCAGACCCTGGCGCTCGCGCTCGCGCCGCGGATCCGTGTCTGCGGCATCGGTCCCGGCCCGGCGCTTGCCAATATCCGCCAGACCGCGGAGCAATTCGCGCGTCAGGCGGGGGACGTGCCGCTCGGTCGCGGCCCGGCCCTGGACGAGTTCGCCGCAGCGCTGCGTTTTCTCCTCGCCGCGCGGTCCTATACCGGCCAGATGCTGGCGCTGGATGGCGGCCAGCATCTCAACTGGGCGCCCAGCCCGCCCGGCGCCGAGCCGGAGGAATAGGGATTCCATGACCCGCCACGCCACGTTTCCCGAGGCTGCGATCGCCAGCGCGGCCGGGCGCATCCGCCATGTCTTCCTGCGCGATCTGGTCGTGTCGGCCTCGGTCGGGGTGTGGTCGCACGAGAAGGGCCACCCCCAGCGCGTGCGGATCAATCTCGATCTTGCGGTCGAGGACCCTCCCGGACCGCTGCCCGACCAGCTCGATGCCGTGGTCTGCTACGATCGCATCGCCGATGCGGTGCGGCGGCTGGCGGCCGGCGAACATGTCCAGTTGATCGAGACCCTGGCCGAGCGGATCGCCCAGGTCGCGCTGGCCGACCCGCGGATCCTCCGGGCCCTAGTCCAGGTCGAGAAACTCGACGTCTATCCCGATGCCGGATCGGCAGGAATCGCTATCGAACGCGTACGCTGATTTGGGGCTTGACAGCAAAATTGCCCACATCCACGCCTGTCTGGGCCAGGCGGGATGCGGCGCTTGCAACGTAATGTAATTCTTGACAGTTGCATTGCGCTCGAACGGAACGGTTTTCAATGATTTCAATGAGTTGGCAAAATGCCTCTTTTTAGGGCAAGCCGATGAGAAACCCCACCGAATCGTGGGCCCCGCGC
>JBIKXN010000037.1:0-13509 GCA_044355765.1 Alphaproteobacteria bacterium | reverse complement strand
CGGCGGAACGTCGGCGACCAGGGTCGGCAGGACGTAGAATCCGCCGGGCGGCGCGTTCGGCGCCATAGCCCCGCGCGCCGTCGGCGCCAGACCGTCGGCCGCGGCGCGCTCCAGATAGCCCTGGACCCGCGCCTGCTGTCGGCGGCTGATGACCGGTCCGACATCGGGATCCATGTCCGAGGGCCCGACGCGCAGCTCGCGGAACCGCGCGGCGACGGCGTCGACCACGCGCGCATAGGCGGGCGCCTCGACCAGCAGCCGCGAGCCCGCGGAGCAGGTCTGGCCGGCGTTCTGGATCACGGCGTTGACCAGGAAGGGCAGCGCGGCGTCGAGATCGGCGTCGGCGAAGACGACCTGCGGCGACTTTCCGCCGAGTTCCATCGTCACCGGCTTGTTGTTGCGCGCGGCGGCGGCCTGGACCGCGGCACCGGTCTCCGGGCTGCCGGTGAACGAGATGTGGTCGATGCCGGGATGCGCGGCCAGCGCGGCGCCGGCCTCGGCGCCATAGCCGGTCACGACGTTGAGCGCGCCCGGCGGCAGACCGACCGCCTGCGCGAGCTCGGCGATCCGCAGGATCGCGAGACACGCGTCCTCGGCCGGCTTGACCACGCAGGCATTGCCGACCGCCAGCGCCGCGCCGACCGAGCGACCGAAGATCTGCGAGGGATAGTTCCAGGGAATGATGTGGCCGGTGACGCCATGCGGTTCCCAGAAGCTCATGACGGTGTAGCCGTCCATGAAGGGGATCGTGTCGCCATGCAGCTTGTCGGCGGCGGCACCGTAGTATTCGAAGTAGCGCGCCAGCGCGGTCGCGTCCGCGCGCCCCTGGCGCAGCGGCTTGCCGGTGTCGACGGATTCCAGCCGCGCGATCGTCTCGTGGTCGTCCTGGACCGCGCGCGCGAGGCGCGTCAGCAGCCGGCCGCGCTCGACCGCCGGCATCCGGCCCCAGGTCCCCTCGGCCGCCGCCCGCGCCGCGCGCACGGCTGCGTCGATGTCGCGCGCGTCGCCGCGCGCGATGGCCGCGAAGGCGGCGCCGTCGGACGGATTGACGACCTCGATCGCGCGGCCGTCGGCGGCTTCGCGCCAGTCGCCGGCGAGGAACAGCTTCGGCGGAGGCAGGACGAGGGTCATGGCGAGGCTCCGGAGTGGCGGCTGGAATCCAGTCTAGCCGAGGCCGTGCCGTATTACCCTCCGAGCGCCGCCCGTGCTAGAAGCCCGCCGATCGTGCCATGACCCTTGTCCCCAGCCCCGACATTTCCGTCGTCGTCCCCGTGCGCGACGAGGCCGAGAACATCGATCCGCTGCTCGCCGAGATCGTCGCCGCCCTCGCCGGACGCAATTTCGAGATCGTCTATGTCGACGACGGCTCGACCGACGGCACGTCCGAAAGGCTGCAGGCCGCGCGGGCGCGCCTGCCGATGCTGCGGGTGCTGCGCCACCGCCGCAGCGCCGGCCAGTCGGCGGCGCTGGTCAGCGCGATCCGCGCCGCGCGCGGTACCTGGATCGCCACCCTCGACGGCGACGGACAGAACGACCCGGCGGATATCCCGGCCCTGCTCGCCCGCGCCGAAGCGGCGGACTCACCCGCGCTGGTCGCCGGCTGGCGCGCGCGGCGGCGCGACACCGCGCTCAAGCGGCTGTCCTCGCGGCTCGCCAACGCCGTGCGCGGCGCGCTGCTGGGCGACCGGACGCCCGACACCGGCTGCGGGCTCAAGGTGTTCCGTCGCGAGACCTTCCTGCGGCTGCCGCCCTTCGACCATATGCACCGTTTCCTGCCCGCGCTCGTGCGGCGCGATGGCGGCACGGTCGTCAACCAGCGCGTCAACCACAGGCCGCGTGCCGCCGGCCGTTCCAAATACGGGGTTATGAACCGGCTCTTCGTCGGCATCGTCGACCTGTTCGGCGTGATGTGGCTGCAGCGCCGCCCGATACGGCCCGAGCGCGACGACCCGGCCTGACCGCCGCCGCTCAGATGCGCCGGTCGCGATGGGCCCAGTAGGGCTCGCGCAGCACGTTCTTCTGGATCTTGCCGACAGGGGTGCGCGGCAGCGCGCCGACGAACTCCACGACGCGCGGCCGCTTCCAGCGCGCGGTTTCGCGCTCGGCCAGCGCGATCAGTTCCTGGGCCGAGGCCTTCCGGTCCGGGCGCAGCACGACATGCGCGACCGGCACCTCGCCCCAATGATCGTCGGGCACGCCGAACACCGCGCATTCGGCGACCGCGGGATGGCGCAGCAGCGCGGTCTCGATCTCGACGGGATAGATGTTCTCTCCGCCCGAGACGATCATGTCCTTGGCTCGATCGACCAGGGTGAGGAAGCCGTCGTCGTCGAGGAACCCCAGATCCCCGGTCGCCAGCCAGCCGTCGCCGAAGCGGAACGCCTCGCGCGTCTGGGCCGGATCGTCCCAGTACTCGCGCAGCAGGTTCGGACCGCGCGTCAGCACTTCGCCGACTGCCCCCGCCGCCAGGTCGCGGCCCGCAGGATCCACGACGCGCAGTTCCACGCCGGCGACGGCCCGCCCGACCGAGCCGCGCTTGCTTGCGTCGGAGTCCGGCGGACGCAGCGCGATGGGCCCGGTCTCGGACTGGCCGTAATGCTCGACCGGCACCGCCCAGGGCAGCGCCTCCTGGATGCGATCGAGCAGCGGGCCATGCATCGGGGCACCCGCGAAATGGATCTTGGCGAGGCTGGCGAGACGCGCGGGCAGGAAGCCGGGCGCGCGCAGGATGTCGCTGAGCTGCGTCGGCACGAACAGGCAGGCGGTCGCCCGATGGCGCTCGGCCAGCCGCATGAAGCGCTCGGCGTCCCAGCCGGGCAACGGCACGGCGCAGGCGCCGGCCCCGATCGCGGCGCCGAACCAGACATGCAGTCCCACGGTGTGGAACATCGGCGTGGCGACCACGGCGACGTCGTGCGGCCCGAGCCCGAACAGGCGGACCGAGGCCTCGACGCTGGCGACGCGCGCGCGATGCGTGACCGCGACGGCCTTGGGCAGCCCGGTCGTGCCGCCGGTGAAGTTCAGCGACAGGAGGTCCTCGGGATCCACCGCCGGCAGCGCGGTCCCTTCCCCGGCGGCCGAGGCCAGCCGCGCGATCCTGTCGTCGTCGGGATCGCCGAT
The DNA here is from genome assembly GCA_044355765.1 of Alphaproteobacteria bacterium. Classification (GTDB taxonomy): domain Bacteria; phylum Pseudomonadota; class Alphaproteobacteria; order CACIAM-22H2; family CACIAM-22H2; genus CAIOSQ01. The sequence continues at coordinate 10,389 of JBIKXN010000037.1, read as the reverse complement.
TTCGAACACCGCGGGCGCGACGATGCCGGCGGCGCGCGCCTCCGCGACGCGCGGCGCCAGGTCGCGCTCGACGAAAAGCGCCCGGATTCCGGTCTTGGCGATCATGTAGGCAAGCTCGCGCCCGCCGCTGCGCGTCGAGATGTTGGCCAGCACCAGCCCGGCGCGCGCCGCGGCGAAGAACAGCAGCCCGTAGTCGAAGCGGTTGGACATCATCGCGCCGATGCGCTCGCCCTTGGCGAAGCCGGCGGCGACGAGGCCGCGCGCGAGCCGCGTGCAGGCTGCGTCGAACTCCGCGTAGGTCGCGCGTATCCCGCCATCTATCAGCGCGAGCGAACGCGGCGCGCGCGCGGCGCTGCGCGTCAGGACGTCCCCGATCAGCATGCGCCAGCCCCTCGCGACTGGCGCGCCCCGCGATTCCGGCTATATCGTGTCCCGACGCTACGCACGAGCCGCCTACGAATACATGGCGGATACTAGAACATCCGTTCGGTTTTCCACAGATCTTCGGTCATGGCGCCCTGGGCGCGGCCGGAAGCGAGGCGAGTGACATGAGCTACAAGGTCGCGATCCATGGCCTGGACGCGGAGATCGACGTCGCGCCGGGCGAGACGATCCTGGACGCCGCATTGCGCAGCGGACTGCCCTTTCCCTTCGGCTGCCAGTCCGGGAATTGCGGCGCATGCAAATGCGCGCTGGTCTCCGGCGGCGTGGAGCTCGCGCCCTATTCGGAGTTCGCGCTCGAGGAAGGCGAGCGGTTGCAAGGCATGATCCTGGGCTGCCGCGCGATACCGCTCGACGACAGCACGGTTGCGCTGCTCGAGACCGGCGAACTCGAAGCCCATCCGGCGCGCGAACTGGTCTGCCGCGTCGCGGCGCTCGACAACCTGACCCACGACATCAAGCGGCTGCGGCTGGAGATCGTCTCCGGCGGGCCACTCGCGTTCTCGGCGGGCCAGTTCGCCAGCCTGCGCTTCTCCGGCCTGCCGCCGCGCGACTATTCGATGGCCAGCCGGCCCGACGAAGGGTCGCTCGAGTTCCATATCCGCCTGGTACCCGGCGGTGCCGTCACACCGCATATACGCGAGCGGCTCAAGGTCGGCGACACGCTCGCTGTCGCCGGGCCGATGGGCACCTCTTCCTGGCGCAGTCGCCATACCGGCCCCATCCTCGCCGTGGCCGGCGGGTCGGGCCTCGCCCCGATCAAGTCGATCGTCGAGACCGCGCTGGCGGCCGGCGCGCGCCAGCCGATCAAGCTCTATGTCGGCGCGCGGGCCGAGCGCGACCTCTATCTGCTCGATCATTTCGCGGCGCTCGCCGCAAGGCACTCGAATCTCGACGTGGTACCGGTGCTCTCCGAGCCAGGGGAACCGACGGCACGGCGTACCGGTTTCGTGTCCGACGCCCTCGCCGCCGATCTCGGCGACCTCGACGGCTGGAAGGCCTATCTCGCCGGGCCGCCGCCGATGGTCGAGAGCTGCGTCGAGACGCTGGTCGCGCGCGGCTTGCGCCGCGCCGACTGCCACGCCGACGCCTTCTACACCGAGGCCGAGAAACAGGCCCTGATGCGCGCGATGCGCTGACGGCGGGCGCCGACAGCGGACTTGGCCCGGCCGCCGCGATCGGGCACGATCGTCGCGTCACGAGGGGGAATATCGGCATGGAAATGCGCAGGCTCGGCAATTCGGGATTGCTGGTGTCGGCGGTGGGGCTCGGCTGCAACAATTTCGGCGGCCGCATCGACACGGCCGCCACGCGCCAGGTCGTCCACAAGGCGTTCGATCTGGGCATCACGCTGTTCGACACCGCCGATATCTACGGCAACAAGGGCGGATCGGAGACCGCGATGGGCGAGGTGCTCGGCGCGCGGCGCAAGGACATCGTCCTCGCAACCAAATACGCCAAGCCGATGGACGATTCCGGCCGGATGCGCGGGGCCTCGCGCCGCTACATCGTCGCGGCGCTGGAAGCGAGCCTGCGGCGGCTCAAGACCGACTGGATCGATCTCTACCAGCAGCACGAGCCCGACCCAGGCACGCCGATCGAGGAGACGCTGCGCGCGCTCGAGGATCTCGTGCGCGCCGGCAAGGTCCGCTATGTCGGCTGCTCCAACCTGCCGGCATGGCAGGTGGTCGAGGCGGAATTCACCGCGCGGCAGGCCGGCACCGGACGCTTCGTCTCGTGCCAGGACGAGTACAGCCTGCTCGCGCGCGGGATCGAGAAGGACCTGCTGCCCGCCATGCGGCGCCACGGCATCGGGCTGCTACCCTATTTCCCGCTGGCGAGCGGCCTGCTGACCGGCAAGTACCGCCGCAACGCCGCGATGCCGGAAGGGGCGCGGCTGACCAACACCCAGCGCCTCGCCGACGTCTACCTGACCGACGCCAACTGGCAGATCGTCGAGAAGCTGGAGGCTTTCTGCGCGGCACGCGGCCGCGGCCTGCTCGACCTGGCCTTCGCCTGGCTGCTCGGCGAACCGGCCGTCGCCAGCGTCATCGCCGGTGCCACGCGGCCCGAGCAGCTCGAGCGCAACGTCGCGGCGGCGCGCTGGACGCTGAGCGCCGAGGACCGCGCGCTGGTCGACGCCGCCACCGCGAAGACCTGACGCGGTCCGCCCCGCATGGACGCCGGCGGCACCGGACTGCGCAATCCGCTCAAGGACCGGCTCGCGCGCGGCGACCTGGCGACGTCGATGACGATCCGCCTGGTCGCCGATCCTGCGATCGCCCTGCTCGCCCGCAGCGCCGGCTTCGACAGCGTCTATGTCGACCTCGAGCACGGACCCTTCTCGATCGAGACCGCCGCACGGCTCTGCGTCGGCGCGCAGCAGGCCGGGCTCGCGCCGCTGGTGCGCGTGCCGTCGCATGCGCCGGACTGGATCGCGCGCGTCCTCGACGCCGGCGCCATGGGCGTGATCGTTCCGCATGTCGACACGGCCACGGAGGCGCGCGCGGTGGTCGTCGCCGCGATGTATCCGCCGCAGGGACGCCGCTCGGCGGCCGGTGCGTTGCCGCAATTCGGCTTCCGCGCGCTGCCGGCCGCGCGCGCGATGGCGGACGCGAACGCCGCGACCATGGTCGTGGTGCAGGCCGAGACCGCGCGCGCGATCGACGGCATCGAGGCGATCATGGCGGTCGACGGCGTCGACATGGCGCTGATCGGCGCGAACGACCTGCTCGCCGATCTGGGCGTCCCCGGCGCCTTCGACGATCCGCGGCTGATGGACGCCTATGCGCGCACGATCGCCGCCTGCCGAAAGCTGGGCAAGCATGCGGGGATCGGCGGCCTGGCCGGTCGCCCCGATCTGATGCGCCGCTGCGTCGAGATGGGCGCGCGCTACCTCTCGACGGGCACCGATCTCGGCTTCCTGCTCGACGCGGCGACCAGCCGCGCGCGCGACGCGCGCGCGCTGCTCGACCGGACGCCCGGCTAGACCAGCTTCCGGCCGCACGCAACCGGGGAGGGATCCCCTGGCGGCGCGAAACGTGACCAGAACTGGCGATGGGGTCGGCGAGGGCAGCATGGATGGCCGCCCCTTTGTCGAAGGACCTACGGCGTCGGGTCGTAGCGGCGATCGAAGAGGGCACATCGCGGCGCGCCGCGGCGGCCCGCTTCTCGGTGAGCGAGATCTGCGCGATCAAGCTGATGCAGCGCGGACCTGACCCGCCCCTACCCGCGTCGGCGCGCAGGGGAGGAAGCGCCAGGACGCGCGGGCGTGGCCCGCGACGCCGGCCACCAAAGCGAGACGCGCGCTAGCGGCCCCTGGCCTTGCGCCAGGCGAGGAAGCGTTCGCGCGTCGCCGGATCGATCATCGGGTAGAGCCCGAACAGGCCCGCGCCGCCATCGACGGATTCCTGGACGAAATCCTCGTAGACGGTCTGCTCGAAGGCCTCGTTCGCCACGTCCTCGGCAAGATGCGCGGGGATGCAGACCACGCCCTCGCCGTCGCCGACCATGACGTCGCCGGGATAGACCGCCACGCCGCCGCAGCCGATCGGCACGTTCAGATCGACCGCGTGGTGGTGGATCAGGTTCGTCGGGGCCGATGGCCGCAGATGGTAGACGGGCCAGTCCATCCGCGCGATCTCCGGCGTGTCGCGGAAGCCGCCGTCGCTGACCGCGCCCGCGCAGCCCCGGCGCATCAGCCTGGTCAGCAGGATGCCGCCGGCAGACGCCGCGCGCGGATCGCCGCGGCTATCGACGACGAACACGGCGCCCGCGGGACATTCCTCGACGCCCTTGCGCTGCGGATGGCTGCGATCCTCGAACACCTTCAGCACGTCCAGGTCCTCGCGCGCCGGGATGTAGCGCAGCGTGTAGGCCGGACCGACCAGGCGCGGCGCGGCCTGGTTGATCAGTTGCGGTCCCTGCAGAAACTGGTTGCGCAGACCGCGCTTGAACAGGACCGTGGTGATGGTGGCGGTCGAAACCTGGGAAAGCTTGTCGCGGGCGGCGATGGTCGGCATGTCGCGAAGGTCCCCTTTCGAGTGCGTCCGGATGCCGCGAGACTATCGCATCGCCGCCCAGGCGCCGCCGGAATTCGCTTGGTAGACTGCGCAGCGTGTCGATGACGAACCACCCCGCACCCGAAGCGCGCCCCTCGGCGCGGCGCACGCTGTGGCAGCTGGTGGCGATCCTCGCCGGCGCGTTCCTGCTGCAGATCGCGGGCGCGGCGCTGGGCCTCGCGGTCCCGCTGCGCATGGCGCTGGATGGCCGGCCCGAAGCGTTGATCGGTCTCGCGGGCTCGGCCGGCGCGGTCGGCTTCCTGGCGGGCTGTCTCGTCGCGGGCTTCCTCGTCCGGCCGATCGGCCATATCCGCGCCTTCGCCGTGCTCGCCGCGCTCCAGGCCTGCGTCACGCTGGTGTTCGCGCTCACCAGCGATCCCTGGCTGTGGATCGCGCTGCGCCTCGCCAACGGCCTGATCAACGCGATGCAGTTCGTGATCGTCGAGAGCTGGGTCCTGGACCGCACGCCGGCGCAGCTGCGCGGACGCATGATGTCGGTCTACGTCGTCTGCTCGCGCGCCGGGCTGGTGCTCGGCCAGATGCTGCCGCTCGCCTTCCCCAGCGCAGGCTTCGAGCTTTTCCTCTGCGCCAGCGCCTTCTATTCGCTGGCCCTCGTTCCCGTGGCCCTCAACCAGGCGCCCGGTCCGGCACCGCCGCCGGCCGTCGCCTTGATGAGCCTGCGCGACCTCTACGCGCTCGCGCCGGTCAGCATCGCCGCATGCTTCTATGTCGGGCTTGTCGGCAGCGCGATCTTCCACGTGCTGCCCCTCTATGGCGTGCGCGTCGGCCTCGACAACGTGGCGATCAGCCTGCTCGCCGCCTCGCTGCAGGCCGGCTCGCTGATGATCCAGTGGCCGCTCGGCTGGCTGTCCGACCGCAAGGACCGGCGCGCGGTGATGATCGGCGCCTCCGCCGCGACGGTGCTGGGATCGCTCGCCCTCGTCGTCTTCGAAGGCATGCCGTTCCTGCAGCTGACGATCGTCGTGGCGATCGCCGCCGGCGGCTGCCAGGCGGTCTACGCGATCGCTGTCGCGCACGCCTTCGACTTCGCGGGACGCGAGCGCACGGTCGCGCTGTCGAGCAGCCTGATGCTGGTCTGGGGCACCGGCGCGTCGCTGGGTCCAGTGGTCGCCGCAAGCGCCATGTCGCGCATCGGCCCCGCCGGACTGTTCGTGCATGCGGCGGTGTTCTCGCTCGCCTTCATTGCCTTCGCGATCTGGCGCATGCGCCGCCGCAAGCCGCGGCCGCCGGAGGAACGCGAGCGCTACGTCGACCTGCCGCCCACGCCGCCGGCGGCGCCGCGACTCGATCCGCGCACCGAACCCGGCGAACGCGGCGGCTGAACGGCTCAGTCCCGCAGCACAGCGCGCGCGGCCTCCGGGGTGGCCGGCATCGTCGCCAGTTCCGCGAGCGTCACCGGCTTGACCGGCGGCCGCAGCCGGACATGCCCGATCTCGGCGGGCGACACGCCGCGCGCCGCCGCCAGAAGCTCGGTCACGGTCAGTGCGCACATGCGCCCCTGGCATGGACCCATGCCGCAGCGCAGGAAGGATTTGAGCTGGTTGGGACCCTGGCATCCCTGGGCCGCCGCCTCCAGCACGCGCGCGGCGCTCACTTCCTCGCAGCGGCAGACCAGCGTCTCGCCCGCGGGCATGCGCATCGCCGCTGCCGGCCGGTAGAGCGCGTCGAGAAAGGCGCGGCCGCGCATGGCGGCTGCGATCTCGCGCCGCGCCGCGCGCGCCGCCGCGTCGAAGCCTGGATCCGCGGCGGCGCCCAGGCGGCGCAGCGCACCGAGCCCCGCCAGCCGCCCGCGCGCGGCCGCCGCCTCCGCGCCGCCGATGCCCGCACCGTCGCCGGCGATCGAGATCGTCGCGACGCTGGAGACCAGCCAGTCGTCGAGCTCGGGGCGGAAGCAGAGCTGCGCGTCGTCCCAGCGATGGCTGCATCCCGCCGCCTGGGCAAGATTGATGTTCGGCGCCACGCCCTGGTGGAGCAGCAGCAGATCGGCCTCGCGCGTATGCTCGGCCTCGCCGCCGCGGCGGAAGACGATGCGCTCGACGCGTCCCTCGCCCTCTGCGCGCAGCGCCGTCACCCCGCCGATCACCGGGACGGCGCGGCGAACGGCCGCCATCAGCCGCAGGCCCTTGCGCAGATAGGGCGAGACGAGAAAGCCGGGCAGCCGGCGCAGCGCCGCCGGCCAGTTGGCACGCGGCGTTGTGTCGAGCAGCGCGTCGATGCGCACCCCGGCACGCAGATACTGCCACGCCAGCAGCCAGAGCAGCGGGCCGCAGCCCGCCAGCACGACGCGGCCCGCGCCCACCAATCCCGCGGTCTTCAGCAGGATCTGCGCCGCCCCGGCGGTCATCACGCCGGGCAGGGTCCAGCCCGGGATCGGGAAAGGCCGCTCCAGCGCGCCGGTCGCGATCACCACATGGCGCGCGGCCAGCGGCGCCGCGCGGCCGGCGCGGGAGACCCCCAGCGTGCCGTCGCGCGCGACGCTCCACACCGTCGCCCCGGCGACCATGCGCGCGCCGCTGTCGGCGCACGCGCGCAGCAGACTGGCGCCCACCTCCTGGCCCGGACCCAGGATAGCGGCGGGATCGGCGAGCGGCGTGGCGTCGACGGCACGATAGACCTGTCCGCCCGCCGATGGCTGCTCGTCGAGCAGCACCGTAGCCAGCCCTGCGCACGCGGCCGTCGCCGCCGCCGCCAACCCTGCAGGACCGGCACCGACCACGGCGACGTCGCAGGCCGCGGGGACTGGCTGCGCCGTCATCGCCCGAAGCCCCGCGCGCCATGCTGGGTCTCGACCACCATGCCCGCGCGCACCGGCACGAGACAGGCCTGGCGGCTGCCCATCCCGTCGACCGTCACCAGGCACTCGAAGCACACGCCCATCATGCAATAGGGCGCGCGCGGCGCGGCGCCGACCGGCGTGGTGCGGCACACGCCGTGTCCCGCAGCCAGCAGCGCGGCCGCCAGCGGCTCGCCTTCGCGCGCGGAGATCGTCGCGCCGTCGACCGTCAGCGCCACGCTCCGCCCGGGCGTCAGCGCGTCGTCAAGCCGCCTGAACATCGAAGCGCTCCGGCCGGAACGGGGCGAGATCCGGCGCAAGCCTTCCCGCCGCCAGCATCGGCGCGAGTTCGCAGCCGTGCACGGCGGCCAGCGTTACGCCGCTGTGGCAGGTAACGACGAAAGCGCCGGGGTGGCGCGCGGACTGGGCATAGACCGGAAACCCGTCCGGGGTCATGACCCGCAGCGCGGCCCAGCTGCGCACGACATTGGCGCGCCCGAGCTGCGGGAACATGCGCGTCGCGCGCGCGGCAATGGTGGCGAGCACGCCGGTATCGACGCTGTCGTCGAAACCCGCCTCTTCCTGCGAATCGCCGAGCATCACCGAGCCCTCGTCGGTCTGGCGGATGGTGACCACGGGATGGCGCAGGAAGGGCTGCAGGCGCTCGGTGACCAGGATCTGGCCGCGCTGCGGACGCACCCGCGCCTCCAGCCCGACCATCGGCGCCAGCCGCGCATTGCCAAGACCGGCGGCGAGCACGACGCGCGCCGCGCGCAACTCGCCGCCGGCATGGAGGATGCGGAAGCCGCCGCCGGCCAGCGGCTCGATCGCCGCGACGCCGGCATCGGCGCGATAGCCGGCGCCCAGGCGCTGCGCGCCTAGATGCAACGCGCGCAGCAGCTTGAGCGAGTTGGCATGGCCGTCGAGCGGACAATAGATCCCGCCGGCGACCTCGGGTCCGACCCCCGGCAGCATCGCCTCCAGCCGCCGCCGATCGACGACCTCGTGGTCGAGCGCCACCGTCATCTCCGGCTGGTTGTGCAGCCGGCGCAGCAGCGCCGCGCGGCGCGCCAGCTCGTCATCGTCGAGCGCCAGCGTGAAGCCGCCGGGCCGCTCGAAACGCGTGTCGATCCCGGTCGTCCGCTGCAGTTCGTCGGCGAAACCTGCCCAGAGATCCGACGACCGGCGCGTCCAGGCCGCGTAGCGCGGCATGCCCAGCCCCTTGGACTGCACCCAGACAAGCGCGAAATTCCCGCGGCTGGCGCGATGCGCGACGTCGCCCTCATCGAGCACCGCGACGCGCGCGCCCGCGCGCGCCAGCCCCCAGGCGGTCGCCATGCCGACCAGCCCGCCGCCGACGACGGCGATCTCGGGTTCCGCGTCCGCTGTCGCCATCATGCCCCGCGTCTTCCCCGCGTCGCGAGACCGCCGCTCAATGCGCCACCAGGCGCACGCCGCCATCGACATGGATGACCTGACCGGTGATGTAGCGCGCGCGCGGCGAGCACAGGAAAGCCACCAGCACGGCGAGGTCCTCGGGCTCGCCGACATAGCCGGCCGGACAATGCGCCGCGGCCCAGCGCTCCTGCGCCTCGCGCGTCGGCAGGATGCGGGTGTCGATCTGCTCGGAATGGATGCGGCCGGGCGGGATCGAGTTGACGGTGACACCGTCGCGCGCGACCACCCGCGACAGCGCCTTGGCCCAGATATGCATGGCGCCGTTGGGCGGCATCGCGGCGTTGAGGATCAGCGGCTCGTCGGTGCCGGTGACGTTGACGATGCGCCCGAAGCCCCGCGTGCGCATGGCGTCGACGAAGACATGGGTGAGCCGCCGCGCGGCGTCGAAGTTGAGCGCCATCGCCTCGGCCCATTGCGCGTCGCTGCCCAGCCCCTCCAACGGTCGCGAGCCGCCGGCGTTGTTCACCAGGATGTCGAGATGGCCGAACTGGGCGCGCACCGCGTCATGGATCGCCTGCGGCGCGCCGGCTGCGGTCAGGTCCTGCACGATCGTCAGCGGACGCTCGCGCCCCGCGGCGGCGATCTCGTCGGCGAGCGTGTCCAGCAGCGCGCCGCGGCGCGCCACGACCGCGACGCGGCAGCCCTCCTCGGCGAGCAGTGCGGCGATCCGCCGTCCGATCCCGGCGCTGGCGCCGGTGACCAGGGCCGTGCGTCCGGCGAGTTGCAGGTCCATGGCTTGCGTCCTTTCTGGATTTCCTCAGGCCAGCGCCGCGCGGCGGTTGCCGTCGCGGCCCACGACGTCCTCGGCGCTGTACAGCGCGTCGAGCACCGCGTCCTCGGTGGCCTCGGCCGCGGCGCGGAAGACCGCGTCGATGCGCGTCTCGTTCAGCATCCGCCGGGTGACCACGTCGCGGCGCTCGCCATGCGCGATCGGCTCGGCGGTCGATACCGCGAGCGCGACGTCGCCGCTGCCGTGACCGAGATACGAGCCCGTGCGCACCAGCCCGACGACCGCGCGCATCGCGACGCGCCGCAGTTGGCGGTCGCCGAGCGGCGCGTCGGTCGCCAGGACGACGATGACCGAGCCGCGCTCGGGCGGAGCCGCATGCATGTCCGCGGCCGCGAGACGGCGGCCGGCCTGATCTGCGCCGATCGTCAGGTCGGCGAGACGGCCGAAATTGGCGAGCACCAGCGCGCCCAGTGTCAGATCGGCACCGTCCAGCCGGATGCGCCGCGAGGCAGTGCCGATACCGCCCTTGAGCCCGAACGCGCTCATGCCCCGCCCGGCGCCGACCGCGCCGCGCGCGAAATCCTCGGCGCAGCCGTCGAGCGCGGCCAGCGCATCCGCCTCGCCCAGCCGCAGCGCCTGGATGTCGTTGAGGAAGCCGTCGTTGCACTCGAAGACGACGGGGTTGACGGTGGAGGTGCGGCGGCCGATCTCGGGATTCTCGGCGATCGCGCGCCGCACCAACGCGGTCGCCGCGACGCCGACGGACAGCGTATTGGTCAGCAGGACCGGCGTCTCCACCTGGCCCAGTTCGTCGACCTGCATCAACCCGATGCTCTTGCCGAAGCCGTTGAATACCGCGCTCGCGGCCGGCAGCTTGTCGCGGAAATGGTCTCCGCCGTGGAACC
>JBIKXN010000378.1:0-4106 GCA_044355765.1 Alphaproteobacteria bacterium | reverse complement strand
GAAGCCCGCGTTCAGCGACGACTGCGCGGCGGCTTCGTGCCCCGCCAGCGCGGCGCCGGCGAGGCCGGCGGAGCCGGCCAGGACGTTGCGACGTGTCAATTCCATGGAAGTCTCCCTGAGATTTGTGCCGTCCAAGCAATTTAGATGCCGGATCTGGAGTGGAAAGGCGCGATTTCTTAGGGTGATTCCCGGCTGCTGCCAATTCCAATCGATGGAGCCCGGCCCGCATGCCACGCGACGGCAGGCTGCGGTTCCGCGGCTCTAGCGGTCGGGAACGAAAGGCGTGCCCAGGCAGGCGGGGCCGGCGGCACCGCCGCGGCGGGCGCGCATGATCAGGACAAGCACGAGGATCGTCAGCAGGTAGGGCAGCGCCGCCATGAACTGCGGCGGCAGGGGCACGCCGGCGGATTGCGCATGAAGCTGCAGGATGGTCAAGGCGCCGAAAAGATAGGCACCGGTCAGCGCGCGCCAGGGCAGCCATGAGGCGAACACCACGATGGCGAGCGCGATCCAGCCTCGGCCGCCCGTCATGCCGCTGGTCCAGAACGGCGTATGGACCAGGGACATATAGGCGCCCGCAAGCCCCGCGCAGGCCCCGCCGAACATGATCGCCAGAAGCCTGATCCTCAGGACCTTGTATCCCAGCGCATGGGCGGCCCCGTGGTTCTCGCCCACGGCCCGCAGGACCAGCCCGGCGGAGCTGCGCGTCAGGAACCACCAGACGCCTATGACCAGGGCGATCGAGACATAGGTGAATGGATCCTGGCGGAACAGCACCGGGCCGAGGAACGGGATCTGCGAAAGGAACGGGATCTCAATCTTGCCGATGCCGTCGCGCTGAAGGCCGACGAAGGGCGCGCCGATGACGCCCGAAAGCCCCAGTCCGAGTATGGCCAGCGCGAGTCCGGCCGCCACCTGGTTCGCGGCCAGCCCGAGCACCAGCGCCGCGAAGACCAGCGAGAGCGCCATGCCGGCGATCACCGCGGCGACGACGCCCGCCGCCGAAGATCCCGTGACGATGGCCGCCGCTATGCCGGCTGCCGCCCCGATGATCATCATGCCTTCGACGCCGAGATTGAGCACGCCGGCCCGCTCGACGACCAGTTCCCCGATCGCCGCGATCAGCAGCGGCGTCGACGCCGTGATGATGGTGAGGATGATCGCCTCGAGCAGGGTCATCGCGGTCCGCCCATGCGCGACGTCATGCCTGCGCTCCGCGCACCATGCGGAAGCGGTAGAGCAGCAGGCTGTCGCTGGCCAGAACGAAGAACAGCAGCAATCCCTGGAGCACGCGCGTCGCGTCCAGCGGCAGGCGCAGCATGATCTGGGCGTTCTCGCCGCCGATGAAGGTGATGGCGACGAAGACCCCCGCCACCAGCGCGCCGACGGGGTTGAGACGGCCCAGGAACGCCACGATGATCGCGGTGAAGCCGTAGCCCGGCGACATGCCGGGCTGCAGTTGCTTGATCGTGCCTGCGGCCTCCAGCACGCCGGCGAGACCCGCCAGCGCTCCCGACAGCGCGAACACCGTGACGACGAGCCGGGTCTCGGCGAAGCCGGCGAAGCGCGCCGCGCGCGGTGCCTCGCCGACCAGCCGGATCTCGAAGCCCTTGAGCGAGCGCGCCATCATCAGCGCGAAGGCCAGGACGACGGCCAGCATGATCGGCGTCCCGATATTCAGCCTTCCGCCCTCGAGCAGCAGCGGCAGCGTCGCCTCGGGCTCGAAGACCACGCTGTGCGGCATGTTGAACCCGGCCGGATCGCGCCATGGCCCGCGCATCAGGAAGTCCAGCAGCAATTCGGCGACATAGACCAGCATCAGGCTGGTGAGGATCTCGTTGGCGCCATAGCGCGCGCGCAGCAGCGCAGGGATCAGGGCGTAGCATGCGCCGGCGGCCGCGCCGGCCAGCAGCATCATCGGCAGCAGCCAGGGGCCCTGCGGCGCGCCATGGGTCGCGATGGCGAGGTAGCCGCCGGCCATGGCTCCGAGCAGGAATTGACCCTCGGCGCCGATGTTCCACACCTTCGCCCTGTAGCAGAGCGCGAGCCCGACGGCGATCAACGCCAGCGGGGTCGCCTTGACCGCGACTTCCTGCAGCCCCCAGGAATCGGAGAGCGGGTCGATGAAATAGACATGCAGCGCCGCCCGCGGATCCTTGCCGAGCAGCGCGAACATGATCGCCGCCGACACGAGGGTCAGCATCACCGCCACCAGCGGCGACGCCACCATGATGGCGACCGGCGTCTCGGCGCGACGCTCCATGATCAGGCGCATCGCGCCGCGAGCCCTTCCCCGCCCATCAGCAGTCCCAGCGCCTCGCGCGTGGCGAGCGCGGTCGGCATGGGCGCGGACAGCCGGCCCATGAACATCACGCAAAGCCGGTCCGATATCTCCAGCAGTTCGTCGAGATCCTGGCTGATGGCGAGCACGGCGCTGCCGCTGCGCGCCAGATCCATCAGTGCCTGGCGGATGGCGGCCGCCGCGCCGGCATCGACGCCCCAACTCGGCTGCGCGACGACGAGCAACCCGGGGCGGCGCGCGATCTCGCGGCCGACGACGAATTTCTGCAGGTTGCCGCCCGACAGCGCGCGCGCTTCCGGGTCCGCCGGGCCCTTGCGCACGTCGAAGGCGCGCACCACGCCGTCGACGAAGCCGCGCAGCCGCGCGCGGTCGACCAGCCCGTGGCGCACGAACCCGTTGGTGGCGTGGCCCGACAGCAGCGCGTTCTCGGTCAGCCGCATCGATGGCGCCGCTCCGTGCCCGAGGCGCTCTTCGGGCACGAAGGCGGCGCCGCGGCGTCGCCGCTCGGTGATGCCGGCCCGCCCCACGGCGACACCGTCGATCGCGACGGCGTCCGCGTGCGGGGCGAGCACCTCGCCGCTCAGCGCGGCGAAGAGTTCGTCCTGGCCGTTGCCGGCGACGCCAGCCACGCCGAGCACCTCGCCGGCGCGCACGACGAGGCTGACGGCGGAGAGAGGGATGCCATGGGCATGCTGCGCGGGCAGAGAAAGGGCCGAGACCGCGAGCCGCACCGGGCCGTCTTCGCGCGCCCGGTCGTGGCGCATGGGCGCGACGTCGCCGCCCATCATCATGCGCGCGAGGCTGGCCGCGGTCTCGGTGCGCGGGTCGCAGCGCGCGACCACCTTCCCGGCGCGCAGGATGGTCGCCGCCTCGCAGATGCGGCGCACCTCCTCGAGCTTGTGGGAGATGTAGAGAACCGAGCGGCCTTCCCCGCGCAGACGTGAGAGGGTCGCGAACAGGCCCTCCGCCTCCTGCGGCGTCAGCACCGAGGTCGGCTCGTCGAGGATCAGCAGTCGCGGATCCTGCAGCAGGCACCGCACGATCTCCACGCGCTGGCGCTCTCCGACCGACAGCCGCCATACCTCGCGCCCCGGTTCCAGCGGCAGTCCATAGGCGCGGCTCGTCGCAGCGAGGCGCTCGGCGACCTCGTCGAGCCGGCGGGTCCCGTCCAGCGCGAGTGCGACGTTCTCGGCGACGGTGAGCGCCTCGAAGAGCGAGAAATGCTGGAAGACCATCCCGATGCCCAGCGCGCGCGCGGCCCGCGGCGTATCGGCGACTGCCGGGGTGCCGCGCCAGAAGATCCGCCCCGCATCCGGACGCAGCAGGCCATAGATCATCTTCACCAGCGTCGACTTGCCCGCACCGTTCTCGCCGAGCAGCGCGTGGACCTCGCCGGACCGCAGCGTCAGGTCCACGGCGTCGTTCGCCACCAGAGCGCCGAAGCGCTTGGTGAGTCCCTCGGCGACCAGCAGCGGCGGACCGGAATCCATGGACAGGCGTGTAGCGGTTTTCGCCGCCGCTGTCGCGGGGTGGAAGCCGGATATCCCTGTCTGTCCGGCGGACGAGAAATCCAGGGCGTCCGCGTGGAGGCAGGGCTCCGGCTGGAAACGGCCCGCTGGATACCCCTCGCGCCCGTGCGGATTCTCAGGTTTCCAGCTTGGCGATCGTCATGTTGGCAGTGCGCAGATGGGTCGTCAGCTGGCGAGCCAGCATCGCGGTGATATGCCAGGCAAGCTCCGGATGCTGTTGGCGCAGCCGTTCCACCAGGCGGCCGTCGATGCGCAGGCAGCTTGCGTCGCCGCGC
>JBIKXN010000036.1:0-13570 GCA_044355765.1 Alphaproteobacteria bacterium | reverse complement strand
TTCAGATCGACGATGCCGTCGCCGGTCAGCGCCGACACCATGAAGATGCGCTCGAAGCGTCCCGCCGCGTCGATCGCGCGGGCCAGACCGAGCAGCCGCGGCCGGTCGACCGCGTCGATCTTGTTGATCACGGCGTCGACCGCCCGCGCGCCGCGCGCGCGCAGTCCCTCGAGCGCCGCCGTCGCCTCGTCGTCCAGCCCGTCGCGCGCATCGACGACGAACAGAACGCGGTCCGCGTCTTCCACACCGCGCCAGGCGGCGTCGACCATCGCGCGGTCGAGGCGGCGCCGGGGCGCGAAGACGCCGGGCAGGTCGAGCAGCACGATCTGGCTTTCGCCGTCGATCGCGATGCCCGTCACCCGGGCCCGCGTCGTCTGCGCCTTGGCCGACACGATCGCCACCTTGGCGCCGACCAGTGCGTTTACCAGGCTGGACTTGCCGACATTCGCGGCGCCCAGAAGCGCAACGTATCCGCACCGCGTCATGACGACTCCAGTTCCGCCAGAAGGGCCGCCGCGGCAACGCGCTCGGCGATCTGCTTGGCGCCGCCAGTGCCGAGGGTGCGCCGTCCGGCGGCCTCGACCTCGACGACGAATTCGGGCGCATGCGCGGGGCCGGTCGAAGACACAAGCCGATAGACGGGAAGGCCGAGCCCCCTGCCCTGCGCCCATTCCTGCAGCGCGGTCTTCGGATCGCGCGGCGACTCGCGCATCGCGGCGATGCGCGGCGCCATGCGTTCGCGTAGGAAGGCTTCCGCGGCGGCGAAGCCGCCATCGCGGTGGATCGCCCCCACCAGCGCCTCGAACGCGTCGGCCAGGATGGACGGCTTGACGACATCGCCCGGTCCCTCGCTGACGCTGACGCGCAATGCCCGCGGCAGACCGATCTCCACCGCGATCTCGGCGAGGCTGGGCGCGCTCACCAGGACCGCGAAGCGCCTGCCGAGTTCGCCCTCGTCGCCGTGCGGCAGCGCGCGCTCCAGGGCGTCGGCGACGACCAGGCCGACCACCCGGTCGCCGAGGAACTCGAGCCGGTCGAAGCCCCGCGGCCCGCGTCGCCTTCCGGCCGAGAGCGACGAATGCGTGAGCGCCCGCGCCAGGAGGTCGCGGTCGCGGAACGTGTAGCCGATGCTGCGCTCGAGATCAGTCAATGCCGCTGAACATCCTGCCCACGCGCAGCCCCGACGGCCAGCGCCAGAACTCGAACCAGCGCACGTCGTCCGCCAGCGAAAGCCAGACGATCTCGGCGCGGCCGACCAGGTTGGCTGCCGGGATGAACCCGACCGGCCGCGATCCGTCCGGCGCGCGATAGCGGCTGTCCACCGAATTGTCGCGGTTGTCGCCCATCGCGAAATAATGCCGGGGCGGCACAGCGAATTCCGGCGTGTCGTCGAGTTCGTCGCGATCGGTGCGCTCGAAGATACAATGCCGTCGGCCGCCAGGCATCGTTTCGGCGTATCCCGTCTTGTCGGGTTCGGCGCCGCCGGCGCGCGTGCGGCATTCGGCGCTCCGTTCGCGGCGCACCGCCTCGCCGTTGATGTGCAGGATCCCGCCTTTGACCTGGATACGGTCGCCCGGGACGCCGACCAGACGCTTGATGTAGTTCTCGCTGGGATTGCTCGGCAGGCGGAACACCGCGACGTCGCCGCGCGCCGGTTCGCCGCCGAGGATGCGATCCGGGATCGGCACGGCCGCGAACGGGAACGAGTACCTGCTGTAGCCGTAGCTGAACTTGGATACGAAGACGAAGTCGCCCACCAGCAGCGTCGGCACCATCGAACCCGACGGAATCGTGAACGGCTCGAACAGCAGGCTGCGGATGCCGACCGCGATGACGACGGCCCAGGCGACGGTCTTCACCGTCTCGATGAAGCCGCCTTCGGAACTTTTGCCGGATCGCTGGAGCATCGTCGCCGTGCCGATCGAAAATTGAGGCCCGCCCAGGGCTTACTGGCCGCGCCGGGACGCGATGTCAAGCGTCGGCCGGGACGGCGGGCACAGCCGAGATGATGACGATCGCCTGCGCGATCGGCGGATCGTCGGTCAGCGAGACATGGATCGACGGCGCCCATCCCGGGGGCACCAGAAGCGCGAGATGGCGCGCCGCGCCGCCCGACAGACGCAGGCCGGGCTGGCCGGATGGCAGGTTCACGACCTCCAGGTCGCGCCAGAACACGCCCTGCCTGAACCCCGTGCCGAGCGCCTTGGCGCAGGCTTCCTTGGCGGCGAAACGCCGCGCGTAGCCTTCGGCGCGCGCGGCGCGCCGATCGCAGCGGCGACGCTCGCCAGCGGTGAAGATACGCGCGGTGAAGCGGTCGCCGAAGCGACGCAGCGTGGCATCGATCCGACGGATGTCGACCAGATCCGACCCGAGCCCCAGGATCATCCGCGCACCCGCTCGACCCCGTTGATGGAGGGCGTCGCGCGCAGCGCGGCGATCACGTTGGTGAGGTGCTTCACGTTGCGGACCTCGATGTCGATCGTCATCTCCCAGAACTGCGCGGTCCGGTTGACGATCTTGAGGTTGCTGATGTTGCCCTCGTTCCTGGCGATGACCGTCGACAGGGCCCCGAGCGACCCCGGCTCGTTGGCGACCACGACGCGGATCCGCCCCACCTTCAGTTCAGGTCCGCCGGCCCCGGTGTCCCAGGAGACATCGATCCAGCGCTCGGGCTGTTCGCCCAACTCCGACAGCGCGTCGCAGTCGATCGTATGGATCACGGCGCCGCGACCCGGCACGACGATGCCGACGATCCGGTCGCCTGGCAGCGGGTGGCAGCATTCCGCGTAATGGACGGCCATCCCGGGGATCAGTCCCTTGATCGAGATCCCGGACGACGCAGACCCGGCCGCGCGCGCGCGCTTCGCCGCATCGGCCGGCCTGGGGGGCGCCTCGCCCGCGGCCGGACGCGAACCAGGGAAGACCGCGCCGAGCACCTGGCGTTCGGCGATCTCGCCCTCGCCGATCAATGCGAAGAGGTCCTCGGCGCTCTGGCACTTGAAACCGCGCAGCACGTTGTCGACCGCCTTGTCGGCGAACTCGTAGCCCTCGGCCTGGAAGGCCTTCTGCAGCATCGACCGGCCGAGCGCGACGAACTGCGAGCGCTGCTGGCTGCGGATGAAGCGACGGATGCGGGCCCGCGCCTTGCCGGTGACGACGAAGCGCTCCCACAAGGGCGACGGGGTCTGCGCCTTCGAGGTGATGACGTCGACCTGGTCGCCGTTCGAAAGCTGCGTGCGCAGCGGCATCATGCGTCCGTTCACCTTGCCGCCGACGCAGCGGTCGCCGACCTCGGAATGGACCGCGTAGGCGAAATCGACGATCGTGGCGCCGCGCGGCAGGCTGATCAGCGCGCCCTTGGGCGTGAAGCAGAACACCTGGTCCTGGAACAGCTCCAGCTTCGTGTGCTCGAGGAATTCCTGCGGATCGGAGGCGTTTTCGAGGAGCTCGAGCAGCTCGCGCAGCCAGCGATAGGAATTGCCCTCGGCGCTACCCGGTCGCCCGTCTTTGTAGCTCCAATGCGCGGCGACGCCGTATTCGGCGACGTCGTGCATGTCGCGCGTCCGGATCTGGATCTCGATGCGCTGCTGCTCGGGTCCGATCACGGACGTGTGCAGCGACCGGTAGCCGTTGGGCTTGGGCGTCGAGATGTAGTCCTTGAACCGGCCCGGCACGAGCGGGTAACGCCCATGGATCAGGCCCAGCGCGCGATAGCACTCGGGCGTGCCGCCGACGACGACGCGGAAAGCCATGATGTCCGAAAGCTGCTCGAAGCCGACATTCTTGCGCTGCATCTTCCGCCAGATCGAATAGGGAGACTTCTCCCGCCCCGAGACGGTCACCTCCATGCCGTCCTCGTCCAGGACGCGCTTGAGCCGGTCGACGATCCGCGCCACCAGGTCGCTGCCGCGCGCGCGCAGGAAGTCCAGCCGCGTGACGATCGAAGCGCGCGCATCGGGGTTGATCTGCGCGAAAGCCAGATCCTCGAGCTCTTCCTGGATCTGGCGCATGCCGATGCGCTCGGCGAGGGGCGCATAGATTTCCATCGTCTCGCGCGCGATGCGCTGGCGCTTCTCGGCGCTCTGGATGTAGCCGATGGTACGCATGTTGTGCAGACGGTCGGCGAGCTTGACCAGCAGGACGCGGATGTCCGCCGACATCGCCAGAAGCAGCTTGCGGAAATTCTCCGCCTGCTTGGTCTGGTCCGACTGGAGTTCGATGCGGCTGAGCTTGGTGACGCCGTCGACCAGCCGGCCGATGTCGGGGCCGAATATCTTCTCGATCTCGTCGACGGTCGTCAGCGTGTCCTCGACCGTGTCGTGAAGCAGGGCGGTCGCGATGGTCTGCGCATCGAGACGATAGCGGGTGAGGATGCCCGCGACTTCGAGCGGGTGGAGGAAATACGGGTCGCCCGAGGCGCGTTTCTGGCTCCCGTGCACCTTCATCGAGAACACATAGGCGCGATTGAGGACGTCCTCATCGACGTCCGGATCGTAGGCCCGGACGCGCTCGACGAGTTCGTACTGCCGGATCACGCAGATCCCGCGGCGCGGGGACCGGATCCCCGCGCGTCACGCCAGCGCCGCGTCACGCCTCGCTGTCGGCGTCGCCGGCCGGGCTGGCTTCCTCGCCGCCTTCCACGTTCATGTCCTCCTCGGACGCCTCGGCGGCCGGATCGTAGGGCACGCCGGCCACCTGGGAGTCGGCGGCGAGGAGTTCCATCATGTCCTCCTCGGGTTCCTCGACCTTCGCCTGCTTCTGCAGGCCCGAGATCAGCGACTGCTGGAGATGTTCGATGTCGACCCGGACCTCGGCGATCTCGCGCAGCGCGACGACCGGGTTCTTGTCGTTGTCGCGATCGACGGCGAGTTGCGCACCGGCGGAGATCTCCCGCGCACGCTGCGCGGCGACCATGACGAGATCGAAACGGTTGGGGATCTTGTCGACGCAATCTTCGACGGTGACGCGGGCCATCGCTTGGGTGCTCCAGAACTGTTCGCAAGACAGACGAATATAGGGGCTGAGAGGCCGACGCGCAACCGCTCGGTCATTTTTCGTCTTGCCGATCAAGCGGTTCGGTGCCCGCATGCGGCGGCAGCGCGGCGATCAGCAGGTCGAGCCCCTGCCCCGTTCCGGGGTGACGCCAGTCCGGAGCGACGTCGCGCAGCGGCAGCAGCACGAACGCGCGCGCGGCCAGCCGCGGATGCGGCAGCACCACGCCGCCATCCCGGCCCGGCAGGATCCGGCCCCCATGGTCGAGAAGGTCGATGTCGATGCAGCGCGGGGCGTTCGCGCGGCCGCGCCGCCGCCCGAGCATGGCCTCGACGGCGTGGAATTCCGCCAGCAGCGCCGCCGGCGGCAATTCGGTCGCCAGCATCGCCACGGCGTTGACGAACGGCGGGTCCGAGGGGTCCGGCCAGGCCGGGGACCGCCAAAGCCGGCTTCGCCGCAGGGTCGCGATCCCGCGCCGGTCGAGCGCTTCCAGCGCGGCCGCGATCTGGTCCGCCGGATGGCCGGCAGGTCCGGAAAGATTTGCGCCGAGCGCCGCCAGGATCATGGACCAGCATCCCGCTTGTGGCGCCGCGACGGCGCCGCTAGCGTCTCGCGCCTTCGTCCTGGGAGCCGGCAGCGGTGAGATTTCATAGCAACGAACGCGTCGCCCTCTTCATAGACGGGGTCGCCCTCTACCATGCCGCACGCGCGCTCGGCCTCGACATCGACTACCGGAGGCTGCTCGGCGTGTTTTCCGCACGCGCCCGTCTCGTGCGCGCGCTCTACTACACCGTGCTGCCCGAAGACCAGGACTACTCGCCTATCCGGCCGCTGATCGACTGGCTCGACTACAACGGCTTCAGCGTCGTGACGAAGCCGGCGCGCGACCATCCCGACGCCACGGGCCGCCGCAAGCCGCGCGCCTCGATGGAGATCGACATGGCCGTCGACATGATGGAACTCGGCGACAGCCTCGACCACGCGGTCCTGTTCTCGGGGGACGGCGATTTCCGCCGCCTCGTGGAGACGCTGCAGCGTCGGGGCCTCAGGGTCAGCGTCGTCTCGACCCTGCGCGCGAGCGCCCCACTGGTCGCGGACGAGTTGCGCCGACAGGCCGACCAGTTCCTCGACCTCGCCGATCTGGCGCCGATGATCGGGCGCGAAAGCCAGCGGCGCGAGCAGTCGCCGGGCTTGCCGCAGACGGCATGACCGCGCGCGCGCCCGCTGCTCCCGAGCCAGCCGCTCCCGCCCCCGATTGCGGCCTCTGCCCGCGCCTCGCCCGGTTCCGCGACGCCAATCGCGCGCGGTTCGCGACCTGGCACAACGCGCCGGTGCCGAGCTTCGGCGGACTGGATGCGCGCCTGCTGGTCGTCGGTCTCGGGCCCGGGCTGCGCGGCGCCAACCGCAGCGGGCGCCCCTTCACCGGCGACTATGCCGGGGAACTGCTTTACGCCACGCTGGCGACGCACGGCTTCGCCCGCGGCCGGTTCGCTGCGCCGCGCGACGACGCGCCCTGGCGCGGCGACGACCTTGCGCTGGTCGACGCGCGCGTCACCAACGCGGTCAGGTGCGTCCCGCCGGAGAACAAGCCCCAGCCCGCGGAGATCCGCGCCTGCAACGGTTTCCTGCGGGCCGAGTTCGCGGCCATGCCACGGCTGGAAGTGGCGGTGGCGCTGGGACGCGTCGCCCACGACGCGATCCTGTCCGCGCTGGGTGCCAGGCGCGCCGATTTCCCCTTCGCGCACGGCGCCATCCACCGCATCGGCGGTGGACCGGCCCTCGCCGATTCCTTCCATTGCTCGCGCTACAACACCAGCACGCGGCGCCTGACCCCCGCCATGTTCGATGCCGTCTTCGCAGCGGTCCGGCGGCTGCTGGACGAAGCCTGACCGTCGCCGCGCGCGTCAGCCGCGATCGCGCATCAGCCGCGCCTTGTCGCGCTTCCAGTCGCGCTCCTTGACGGTCTCGCGCTTGTCGCCCTTGGTCTTGCCCTTGCCGAGGCCCAGCAGGATCTTGGCCCTGCCGCGCTCGTCGAAGAACAGTTCGAGCGGGACGATCGTCATGCGCTGCCGCGAGACCGCGCCGATCATCTTCTCGATCTCCTTCTTGTGCAGCAGGAGCTTGCGAGGACGCCTCGGCTCATGATTGAGGCGGTTGCCCCCCGCGTATTCCGGGATATGGGCGTTGACCAGCCACATCTCTCCGCCGCGCGGATCCGCGTAGGCTTCGGCGATCTGGACGCCGTGCCCGCGCAGCGACTTGACCTCGGTGCCGGTCAGCACAAGGCCCGCCACGACCGTCTCCTCGATGAAGAAGTCGTGGCGCGCCTTGCGGTTCTGGGCGACGAGCTTGCGCGGCAGCGGGGCCTTGGCCATGGGTCTATCGCGCGCCGGCGCGGCCGTGGACCGGACCGCGCCGCGGACGTGGCGCCGCGGTCAGTTGAGAAGACCGGCGTGGACCATCGCCGCCCGCACCTTCTCGCGCGTCGCCGCGCCGGGCTCGACCAGCGGCAGCCTTATCTCGCTCGTCGAGCGGCCGAGCAGGCTGGCGGCGAACTTCACCGGGCCTGGGCTGGTCTCGGAGAACAGCGCGTCGTGCAGCGGAGCGAGACGTTCGTGGATGACCCGCGCGGCCGCGAAATCGCCGCGCTGGCAGGCCAGATGCATCTGGGACAGCTGGCGCGGCGCGACATTGGCGGTCACCGAGATGCAGCCATCGGCGCCGGCTGCCATCTGCGCGAGCGCCAGATAGTCCTCTCCCGACAACTGGACGAAGGACGGCCCGATCGCCAGCCGGTGGCGCGTGATCCGCGTCACGTCCCCGGTCGATTCCTTGACGCCGACGATGTTCGGCAGCCCGGCGATGCGGGCCATCGTGTCGACCGAAATGTCGACCACCGAGCGGCCGGGGATGTTGTAGACGACGATCGGGATCTCGACCGCGGTGGCGATGGCTTCGAAATGCCGGAACAGACCTTCCTGGGTCGGCTTGTTGTAGTAGGGCGTCACGATCAGGGCGCCGTCCGCGCCGGCCTCGCGCGCATGCCGGGTAAGATCGATCGCCTCTGCGGTGGAGTTCGATCCGGAACCGGCGATCACCGGGACGCGCCGCGCCGCGGCCTCGACGCAGAGTTCGACCACCCGCTTGTGCTCGTCATGGCTGAGCGTCGGCGACTCGCCGGTGGTGCCGCAGGGCACGAGCCCGTGGGTGCCCTCGCGGACATGCCATTCGACGAGGTCCTGGAACGCCTTCTCGTCCACCTTCCCGTCGCGGAAAGGTGTGATGAGCGCCACCAGCGAACCCTTGAACATGCACGTCTCCCTTGGACCAAGCGCCGGACGATACAGGCGCCATGGCGGACCGGCAAGCGACGCCCCGCGGCCCGGATGCGTCCGCCCTGCGCGAGGAGGCTCACGCTGGACCGCGGCGATGGTCTAGACTCGTGCGCCATGTTTCGTACGCTCCGACTTGCCGCCGTACTCGCACTCGGCATGCAGGCCGCCGCCGCGCAATCCGACGTCGCCTCGTTGCCGGCCAGCGCCGCGCCGACGCCCGGCGCGTTCCCCGCGCCGCTCGCACCGCGGACCCTGCCGTCCTCCCTTGCCCCCGCGCAGCACGAAAGGCTTCGTCTGGCCTTCCTAGCGGCGCGCGAGGGTCGCTGGGCCGACGCGCAGGCGGCGGCCGCCGGCCAACCGCTCGCCGCCAAGGTGCTACGGTGGCACGAACTGGTCCGCGCCGGCGCCGGCTTCGAGGCGATCGCGGAATTCCTCGAGCGCAATCCCGAGTGGCCGCTGCGCGAGACGCTGATGCGCCGGGCGGAGGACGCCACCGCGCCGGTGACCGACGACGCGCGCGTGCTCGACTGGTTCGGCGCGCGGACCCCGGTGTCGTCGCAGGGCGCGCTGCGTCTCGCCGACGCCCACCGCCGGACCGGCGATCTCGACCGATCGCTGGCGATCGCGCGCGTGGTCTGGCGCGACATGGCGCTCGCCGAGCGGGTGGAGAAGGACCTGCTGCAGCGCTACGGGTCCGCCTTGACGCGCGAGGACCACGCGGCGCGCGTCGACCGTCTGATCTGGGAGCGCGACTACGCCGAAGCCAGGCGCCTGCTGCGGCTGCTCGATCCCGATGCGCGCCTGCTCGCCGATGCCCGCATCCGGCTCGGCCGCGACACCGCCGACGCGGCCGACGTCGTCGCCCGGCTGCCCGCCGGCCTCGGCCGCGACCCGGGGCTCCTTTTCGAGCGCGCCCGCTACAACCGCCGTAACGACCACGACGAACTCGCGCTCGCCATCCATCTCGGCGCCGACATGCCGCTGGCGCGGCCCGAGATCTGGTGGCGCGAGCGCCAGCCGATCGCCCGCCGCCTGCTGCGCGAAGGCCGCGCGGCGGAGGCGCTGTCGCTCGTCGCGGCGACGCGCGGTCTCGGCCCCGCCCACGGCCAGGCCCATACCGACGCGCTGTTCCTCGAAGGCTGGATCGCCCTCCGCCGCACCGGCGATCCGGCGCGCGCGCGCGACCGCTTCGCGCGTCTGCATGAGGCAGCGCGCATGCCGGTCACGCAGGCGCGCGGCGCCTACTGGCTCGGGCGCGCCCACGAGGCGCTGGGCGAGCCCCAGGTCGCGCTCGGATGGTACCGCCAGGCGGCGACGCTCGACGCGACCTTCTATGGTCAGATGGCGCGCCTGCGGCTGCCCGAGCCCGAACGCAAGGCGGCGCCGGAGGGGCCGCCCGCGCCGACCGCCGAGGAACGTGCGCGCATCGAACGCAGCGAACTGGCGCGCGCCGCGATCCTGCTCGCCGATGTCGGCGAGGACCAGCTGGTCAAGCATTTCGTCCGGCGCCTGATCGATATCGCCCGCACGCCTGGCGAGCACCGCGCGGCGGCACAGGTCGCGGTCGGACTCGGCCGGCCCGATCTCGCCGTGTCGGCGGCCAAGCGTGCGGCCCAGCGCGCCGGCATCCTGCTGCCCGACGAAGGCTGGCCGACGATCCAGACCCCGCCCGGCAACGCGCCCGAACGCGCGCTGGTGCTGGCGACGATCCGCCAGGAGAGTTCCTTCGAGGCGGATGCGGTCAGCTCCGCCGGCGCGCGCGGGCTGATGCAGCTCATGCCGACCACCGCGCGCGCGGTCGCCGACCAGCTCGGCTTCGGCCATCGCCATAGCGTCCAGCGCCTGACTGCGGAGCCGCTGTACAACATGGCGCTCGGGCAGGCCTACCTCGCCGGCCTGCTCAACGACTACAACGGCTCGCTGGTCGTCGCGCTCGCCGCCTACAACGCCGGCCCGGGCCGCGTCGCGCAATGGATCCGCGAGCACGGCGACCCGCGCGCCGACGACGTCGATCCCATCGACTGGATCGAGATGATCGCCTTCGAAGAGACGCGCAACTATGTCCAGCGCGTCGCGGAAAACCTCGCCGTCTATCGCCGCAAGCTCGGTCAGCGCGACTGGATCGCCGCGCTCGAACGCGACTTCGCGCGCGCCGGGCGGTGACCGTACCGGAGACCACAGCATGGCCATCGACACCATCGCCGACACCGGCGGCGCGCCCGATTTCGATGCGGTCGCGGACGCGCAGCGGATCATCGCGGCCGAGGCGACGGTCACGCCGCTGCTCGAATCGCCGCTGCTGAACGCGCGGCTCGGCGGCCGGCTGCTGGTCAAGGCCGAGAACCTGCAGCGCACGGGTTCGTTCAAGTTCCGCGGCGCCTATAACCGCCTCGCCCGCCTGTCCCCGGCGGAACGGCGCGCGGGCGTGGTCGCCTTCTCGTCGGGGAACCACGCGCAGGGCGTGGCGGCCGCGGCGCGCATCGTCGGCACCCCGGCGGTGATCGTCATGCCCGCCGACGCGCCGGCGATCAAGGTCGCCAACACGCGCGCCTACGGTGCCGAGGTGGTCGTCTACGACCGTGCGCGCGATGACCGCGAGGCGATCGGACGGCGCATCCGCGACGAGCGCGGCGCCGTGCTCGTGCCGCCCTACGACGACCCCTACATCATCGCCGGCCAGGGCACCGTCGGGCTCGAGATCGCCCGGCAGGCGGCCGATGCAGGCATCGCGGTCGACGCGGTCGCAGCCTGCGCCTCGGGCGGCGGCCTGGTCGCCGGCATCGCGCTGGCCCTGGAACGGACCTGCCCGGGCGCCGCGGTCCATGTCTGCGAGCCGGCCGCGTTCGACGACCATGTACGTTCGCTCGCCGCTGGAGAGCGCGTCGCGAACGCGCCCGGCGGGCAGTCGATCTGCGACGCGCTGCTCGCGTCCACGCCGGGCGAAATCACCTTCCCGATCAACCGGCGCCTGCTGCGCGGCGGCATCGGCGTGAGCGACGACGAGGTACTGCGCGCCATGGGCGTCGCCTTCCGCGATCTCAAGCTGGTCGTCGAGCCAGGCGGCGCGGTGGCGCTGGCCGCGGCGCTGAGCGGTCGGTTGCCGGTCGCAGGGCGCACGGTCGTCGTCGTCTGCTCGGGCGGCAATGTCGATCCGACCGTCTTCGCGCGTGCCCTGTCGACGCTCTGAGGCGGTCCGGCGCGCCCTGGCGGGTTGCGTCGTCGCGCTGGTCGCGCTGGCACCCGCCGCGCGCGGCGAGACGTCGATCGCGCCGGCATGGCTGTCGGGCAGCGTCAGCGCCATCAGCGAGAACGACAAATGGGCGTTCCGCGGCGCCGACCAGCACTACACGAACGGCATCCGGCTCGGCTGGCTCTCGCGCGAGATACGCAGCGACGCGGATCCCGTCCTCGGATGGGCGCGGCGCCTGGCGACGGCGCTGCCGCTGCTCGATCCCTCCGGCAGGACGCGGGTCGGCCTCGCGCTGGGCCAGAATCTCTACACCCCGTCAGACACGCGCCGCGCGACGCGCGACGCGGCGGACAGACCCTATGCGGGCTGGCTCTATGGCGGGCTGGCGATCGTCAACGAGGTGCAGTTGCAGAACCGGCGCCACCGCAACGATCGGATCGAGACGCTGGAGATCAATGTCGGGATCGTCGGTCCGTCCGCCGGCGGCGAGATCGTGCAGAACCGCTGGCACGGCATCATCGGGGTGGAGCCGGCCATGGGCTGGCGCCATCAACTGCCCGACGAGCCGGGGCTCGTCGTCTTCTACGAGACCAAGTGGCGCAGTCTCTTCGATCTCGACCTGCCGCGCGCGCTGGACGGGATCGATGTCGACATCATCCCGCATGCGGCCGTCAGCCTCGGCAATGTCGCGACGTACGGAGCGCTCGGCGGGACGCTGCGGCTGGGGCAGGACCTGGACATCGACTATGGTCCGCCGCGCATCCGACCGGCGCTGTCCGGGTCCGGCTTCCATCACCACAACGACGGTTTCGGCGCCTATGTCTTCGTCGGCTTCGAGGCCCGTGTGGTGGGCTACGACATGTTCCTCGACGGTCCGCTGTTCCGCGACGGGGCCAGCGTCGAGCGGCGACCGCTCGTCGCCGATGTCCAGGCGGGTGTCGCGATGACATGGCGCGGCGCGCGCATCGCCTTCACCCATGTTCTGCGCACGCGGGAATTCGAAGGCCAGCCGCAATCGGACCGCTTCGGCGCCCTCAGCATCACCATCGGCCGCTGAGTCCCCTGCGGCGCCCGTTCGCTCAGGGCGCGCCCGGATCTTCCGGCTTGAAAGAACAAAACAGGAACATCATGATCGGCGCCCGAAACACGATGTGCCGCGCAGGATGGAAAAACGCTCTCCCGATCGACCGCAGCCGGACGACCTCGACAAGGCCGCCAGGCGCCGCGAACTCGCCGCGCGGATCCGCGCGATCGAGGCCGCCGCACCAGCCGGTTCGCCGGCCGCAGGACCCGACCCACGCGGTGACCGGCCGCTGCCGCTCGGCATCGCCACGCTCGACGCCAGGCTGGGCGGCGGCATCTTCCCGGGCAGCCTGCACGAGATTTCCGGACCCGCCGAAGACGGGGCAGCATCGGGCTTCGCCGCCGCCGTGCTGGCCGGCTTCGCGCGGCATGGCCCAGTGGTCTGGATCGCGGCGCGACGCGCACGCCTCCATGCGCCCGGCCTGGCCGCACTCGGCCTCGATCCGTCGCGCCTGCTCGCGATCGAAGCCGGCGCGCGCGAAGAGCGCATCTGGGCCTGCGAGGAAGCGCTGCGGGCAGGCGCGGCAGCGGCCGTGCTGGCGGAAATCGACGCGCTCGATTTCAAGGCCTCGCGCCGCCTGCAACTGGCAGCGGCGGCGCGGCGCGCGGCCGCCATACTTCTCGACCGGGGCCCCGAGCGCAGCCATGCCAGCGCGGCGCGTACGCGCTGGCGCATCGCCACGGCGCCGAGCCTGCCGCGCCTGAACGCGCCCGCCGCGCCGCAGGAAACGCGCGCCGGCCCAGGGGCGGCGACATTCGGTCTCGGTCCCGGGGCGCCGCGCTGGCGCGTCGAGTTGCGCCGCACCCGCCAAGGGAGCACCGGCGTCTGGCTGATCGAGCAGAGCTCTGCCGGGTTGCGCCTGACGGCCGATCCGCCGCCCGGCGCGCATGCCGATCCCTCCCCCGCCGCGTCCCTGCCGCACCATGCCGACCGACCGTCGCTTCCTGGCGCTCTGGCTGCCCCTGCTGG
>JBIKXN010000376.1:0-4127 GCA_044355765.1 Alphaproteobacteria bacterium | reverse complement strand
GACCGGCGGCATTGGCGGCGTCCATCGCGGCGCCGCGGAGAGCTTCGATGTCTCGGCGGATCTTGCCGAACTCGGCGCTACCCCGGTCGCCGTGATCTGCGCCGGCGCCAAGTCGATCCTCGACATCCCCAAGACGCTGGAGATGCTGGAGACGTTGCGCGTGCCGGTGATTGGCCATGGGACGAAGGCCTTTCCCGCCTTCTATGCGCGCCAGAGCGGCTGCGAGGCCGCCCATCGACTGGACACGGCGGATGACCTTGCGGCTGCCATCGATCTGCATCTGCGGCTGGGCTCCGGATCGGGCCTGTTGATCGCCAACCCGATCCCCGAGGCCGATGCCCTCGAAGCGTCGGAGATCGACGGTGCGATCGCCGCCGCGCTCGAAGATGCGCGACGGGCGGGGATCTCCGGGAAGGAAGTGACGCCCTTCCTGCTGGCGCGCGTGAGCGCCCTGTCGCATGGCCGCAGTCTTGCCGCCAACATCGCCCTGGTGCGCAACAACGCCGCCTTGGCCGGGCGTGTCGCCGTCGCCCTGGCGGGCATCCGTTCGGGCGGTCGCGTGGCGGGTTAGCGGGGCGGCCGTCGGCGCAGGAGCGATCCCGCTCAGACCGCCCAAGCAGAGCCGACCCATCGCGGCCGGATCGCTGAAGCATCGTCGGCATGCGCTCCACGATGCGCTGCGCAGCCGGCGCTGACGGGCTAGACTGGCGGGGCTCACGCGAAGGAGACGTCGAGATGCGCAAGCCGATCAATTTCGCGCGCTGGATCGAGGACAACCGGCATCTGCTGCAGCCGCCGGTCGGCAACCAGCAGGTCTGGAAGGACGGCGACATGATGGTCACCGTCGTGGGCGGACCGAACCAGCGCACCGACTTCCACGACGATCCCTTCGAGGAGTATTTCCACCAGTTCAAGGGCGACGCGCATCTGCTGATCGCAGACCGCGGCAGGATCGAGCGGATCGACCTGCGCGAAGGCGACATCTTCCTTCTGCCGGCGCATGTGCGTCATTCGCCGCAGCGGCCCGAGCCGGGAAGTCTGTGTACCGTGATCGAGCTGCCCAGGCCGGCGGGCGTGCTCGACGCATTCGAATGGTACTGCGCGGCGTGCGGCGGGCTCGTCTACCGCGCCGAACTGCAACTCGCCGACATCGTCAAGGATCTGCCGGTCGCCTATCGCCGCTTCTACGACCTGCCGGACGCGGCGCGGGCCTGCCCGCATTGCGGCACCATCCATCCCGGCGGAGACTGGCGCGCCTGGCACGCGACGCTGGCGGCGCGCGGCGCGGCATGATCCGCGGCGTCTGGATCCGGCGCGCCTATCGGCGCCGACGCAGCGGTTTGTAGGCGACGACGCGGATCTCGATTCGGATCAGCGGGTGGGGCAGCTGGTGGACCGCGACGGTGGTGCGCGCGGGACCGGTGGCGGCATCGAAGACGCGGTTGTAGACCTCGTTATAGCCGACGAAATCCGACATATCGACGAGGTAGGTCGTGACCTCGACGACGTCGGACAGGCCGGCGCCTTCGGTCGCGAGCACCGTGGCGATCGTGTCCAGGACAGCCCGGGTCTGCGCGCGAATGTCGAAGCGCATGTCGCCTTCGGGCGTGATCTCGCCGCCGGCGAAGGAATTGTCGGGACGCCGCGAGGCGAGACCCGAGACGAAGACGAAGTCACCGGCGCGTCGGCAATGCGGATAATTGGCACGCGAGGGGGCGAGTTCCGGCTCGGGGGCGGTCTTGCGGCGGGCCATGCGTCTTTTCTCCGGCTGGGGCGGATCAGATGGCGGTCCTGCGCCCCGCCAGGCGCAGCGCCTGGTCGAGCAGCCTGCCGCCATCGGCGAGGTCGTCGACGACGTCGAAATGATGCCTGCCGATGACGTGATGCGCCGCCGGGCAGCGCCATGCGGAAGCGATTTCGTCCGACTGGCGCCGGAACTCGGGCAGTTCGCCGTCGCCGACCGCGATCTCTACCCGGCAGCCGGGGACGGGCTGGCGCTGCAGGGGCGACAACTCGGCGACGATCCGCGGTGTGTCGAGCCCGAGCAAGCGGCGCATGGGCAGGAGGCTCATCGGAACGAGATCGAAGAGCCCGGAGATCGGCAAGGACGAACGCAGGAACGCCGTGCGCGGATCCGAGGCCAGCATCGCCGCGAGATGGCCCCCGGCGGAATGGCCGGAGACATGGATCGCATCGGGGTCGAGGCCGAACGCGGCGGCGCGGGCGTGCAGGAAGAGGGCGCAGCGCCGCATCTGGTCGACGATGCCGGCGAGATCGATCGCCGGGGCGAGTTCGTAGTTCGGCACCGCGACGGCGAAGCCGGCCTGCAGCATGCCGGCGGCAAAATGGTCGTGCAGGTTCTTGTCCATCGCCTGCCAGAACCCGCCATGGATGAAAATCCAGAGCGGCAGGTTCCGCTGCGCCGCGCCCGCCGGATAGAACAGGTCCAGCGTCTCGTTCGGTCCCGGTCCATAGACCAGATCGAGCGCCGGACGCCGCTGCGCGGCGACGAAGGCGGCGCTGCGCGCGCGCCAGGCGTCGAAGACCGCTTGCAGGTCGGGGACCTGGCTGCGCGCGGCATAGGCCCGCGCGAGATCGGGCAAGGTGAAGTCGCGCCAGATCCTGGCGGTCGCTTCCGGGCGCCGCGTATCGAGCGTCGCGACGATGCGCAGTCCGGCGTCGCCGGGCCGCAGCGTGACCGGTGGCCGGAAACCGGCGATCGCGTCGCGCACGGCGATGTCGATCGCGCGGCGGCAGGGATCGAACGCTGCCGGCCGTTCCGCCTCCCAGGTCATCGCGACCAGCGCCGCGGGGGGCAGGCCGAGCGGCGCCATCTGCGCGAGGAGCCGGAGCATCGCCTCGTTCACGGCGCGCACCGGGTCCTCGGCGTCGCTGCGCGCGACGAGTTCGATCGACTGGGTCATCATACCCCCAGGAAGGACTCGACGGTCGCCGCGTCGTCGCGCAGCGCCGCCGAATCCCCCGACCATACGGTGCGGCCCTTCTGCACGATGAAGTGGCGGTCGGCGAGCCGCTCCAGCACGCGGAGGTTCTTGTCGACGATCAGGATCGACTGTCCGTCGGCCTTCAGCTTCTCGAGGCACTGCCAGATCTGGCTGCGGATGACCGGCGCCAGCCCCTCGGTCGCCTCGTCGAGGATCAGCAGCCTTGGGTTGGTCATCAGGGCGCGGCCGATCGCCAGCATCTGCTGCTCGCCGCCCGACAGCGTCGACGCCATCTGCGCCGCGCGCTCGCCGAGCACCGGAAAGAGGGCGCAGACCCGTGCCACGGTCCATGGGCCCGGCCGCGACGTCGCGACCAGGTTCTCGCGCACGGTCAGTGTCGGGAAGACCTGACGGCCCTCGGGCACCAGCCCGATCCCCGCGCGCGCGATCGTCTCCGGCGCGGCGTTGGCGATCGTGCGCCCCTGAAAGGCGATGCGGCCTGCCGTGGCGGACAGCAGCCCCATGATCGTGCGGATGGTGGTCGTCTTGCCCATCCCGTTGCGGCCGAGCAGCGACACGACCTGGCCGGTGCCGACCACGAGGCGGATGTCGAAGAGCACCGGCGTGCGCCCATAGCCGGACTGCAGGCCCTCCACCTCAAGCATCGCCGTCGCCCAGATAGGCCGTGCGCACGGCCTCGTCGTCGCGGATGGAAGCGGGCGGGCCGCAGGCGATGCTGCGGCCGGAGACGAGCACGGTGACGCGGTCGGCCAGCGCGAAGACGGTCTCCATGTCGTGCTCGATCAGCAGCATCGAGATCCTGCCCTTGAGCGAACGCAGCAGGTCGGTCATCGCCTGCGTCTCGGTCGGACCGAGCCCGGCCATTGGTTCGTCGAGCAGCATGAGCCGCGGCCGCGTCGCGAGCGCGATGGCCACCTCGAGCTGCTTGTGCTGGCCATGCGCGAGATCGGCGGTCCGCGTGTCCGCGAACGCGGCGAGCCCGGTCTCCTCGAGATGGCGCATGGCCGCGGCGCGCAGATCCCTGTCCTTGCGGGCCTGGCGCCAGAAGCGGAACGAGTGGCCCTCGCGCGCCTGGACCGCGAGGGCGACGTTGTCGAGCGCCGAGTAGTCCATCAGCAGCTGCGCGATCTGGAAGCTGCGCGCCAGTCCGCGCCGCAGCCG
>JBIKXN010000375.1:0-4128 GCA_044355765.1 Alphaproteobacteria bacterium | reverse complement strand
TGCAGCATCAGGTCCTTGAGGCCGATGATGGCGACCAGCGTGGTGTCCTTGAACAGCCCGATGAAGTTGCTGACGATGTTGGGGATCATCAGCTTGAGCGCCTGGGGCATGATGATGAAGACGGTCTGCTGCCAGTAGCCCAGACCCATGGCGTCGGCGGCCTCGTACTGGCCCTTCGGGATGGCCTGCAGTCCGCCGCGCACCACCTCCGCCATGTAGGCGGCCGCGAAGAGGCAGACAGCGACGATCGCGCGGACGAGTTCGTCGACCACAATGTGCTGCGGCATGAAGAGCGGGAACATCGTCTTCGCCATGAACAGGATCGTGATCAGCGGCACCGAGCGGATCAGCTCGATGTAGCAGACGCACACGATGCGGATCAGCGGCATCTTGCTGCGGCGTCCGAGCGCCAGAACGATGCCCGAAGGAAGCGCCGTGGTGATCGCTATGCCCGAGATCACGAGGGTCAGGAAAAGTCCGCCCCAGCGATCGGTGCGCACTTGCGGCAGGACAAATCCCCGCTGCAGCAGGAAAATCGCCGCAAGGGCGACGAGGCCGGCGAGCAGCAGCGCGCGTGTCCGCGTGCGGTCGCTCGCGCCTTCGAGACGCAGCAGTCTGATCAGGCTGTCGCCGAGCGAACGCCGGGCGACGAGACAGGCGATCACGTGCGCCAGGACGGCGATCGCGGCCAGGACCGCCAGCGAGAACATGATGGAGAGGAAAAGCCCCTTGCGCCCGCCGAGGAACATGTAGGCGGCGAAGAACGGGTAGCCGGCCAGGACCGAGGCCGCGATGCCCATCTTGCCGGTGACGCGCGGGATCCACAGCGGCGCCATCCAGAGCGCCAGGACGACGAAGGCGAAGTCGATCCGCCAGCGCTGCTCGGGCGGATAGGGACCGTAGATCAGGCGGCCCCAATTCGCCTTGACGCCTGCCCAGCAGGCGCCGGTGGGGCTGCGGTCCAGGCATTCGCGCCGCGAATTGGCCTCGAACACCGCGTCGAAGAACGCCCATTGGGCGAAGCTGGCGAGACCGCGATAGATCAGCCAGGCGCAGATCACGGTCAGGAAAATGTTCAGCGGCGAATTGAACAGGTTTGCGCGCAGCCACCCGACCGGCCCGACCGTGAAGGGCGGCGGCGGCAGGCTCGGTTTCGGACGGAAGATGGAGGTCGCGTCGCTTTCGGTCGCCGGGCCGGCCATGTCAGCGCTCCCTCAGTTGCATGCGCCGGTTGTAGACGTTGAGCAGGATCGAGATGAACAGGCTGCAAGTCATGTAGAACAGCATCGTCGTGGCGACGATCTCGATCGCTCGTCCGGACTGGTTGAGCGACGTCTGCATCCACACCGCGACCAGGTCGGGATAGCCGATCGCGACCGCGAGCGACGAGTTCTTGGTGACGTTGAGATAGGAACTGATCAGCGGCGGAATGATCGCGCGCATCGCCTGCGGGATGACGATCAGCCGCATGGTCCAGGTCGGCTTCACGCCCAGCGCGTAGGCGGCTTCGGTCTGCCCATGGCTGACCGACTGGATGCCCGCGCGCACCATCTCGGCGATGAAGCAGGACGTATAGACGGACAGCGCGATGAGCAGGGCGCAGAAGGCCGGCGGCACCATCATGCCTCCGACGAAGTTGAAGCCGCGCAGCTTCGGCACGTTCCAGTCCAACGGCGAGCCGGTCGCTAGGAACACCCCGGCGGGGAGGGCGAAGGCGATCCCGATACCGACCAGCACGGACGGGAAGCGTTCGCCCGTTGCGGCCTGGCGGGCCCGCGCCCAGCGATGCAGCAGAACCGCGGCGACAACCGCCACCAGGACGGCGACCCCCGTCATCCAGAGCCCGTCCTCGGGAACCGGGGAAGGCAGGAAGAAACCGCGGTTGTTGAGGACGAAGCCCTCGATGGGCTGATAGGACTGGCGCGGCGGCGGCAGGCCGGTGAACACGCCGATGAACCAGAAGAGAATCTGCAGCAGCAGCGGCGTGTTGCGCAGGATCTCGATGTACCAGGCGGCGATCCGCGCCACGAGCCAGTTGCTCGACAGACGCATCAAGCCGACGAAGAAGCCCAGCAGCGTGGCGCAGACGATCGACAGCACCGAGACGACCAGGGTGTTGACGATCCCGACCTTGAACACGGTCAGGTAGGTCGAGCCAGCCTTGACCTCGAACAGCGACCAGCTGATGTCGAACCCGGCCGTGCCGAACACGAAGTCGAACCCGGTCGACATGCCGCGCTTGGCCATGTTTTCCTGGGTGTTGTCGGCGAGATACCAGAGCACCCAGGCGATCGCGCCGACCACGACGGTCTGCGCCACGATCGCTCGCAGGCGGCTGTCGTAGATCCAAGCCATAGGGCCCGTGGAATCGGCTGTCCGCGTCTGCGGCTGGGTCATTTTCCCGATCCCGTTGTGTCGAGATTCGCTTTGCCGCGCCGGTGATCCGGGGCCCGCCCGCCCGCCCGCGTGCGCGGAACGAGGCGATGCGGGGCGGGGACGCGCTGGCTGGGCGCGCCGGCGTCAGGACGATGCCCGGCCGCGTCGGGCGGACCGGGCATCGCCATCTTGGTTCCGCCGATCAGCGGAACGGCGGGGCGTACATCAGGCCGCCCTTGGTCCACAAGGCGTTGAGGCTGCCGTCGCGCGCGATGCCGAGCGGCGTGCGCGGGCCGACATTGCGCTCGAAGCTCTCGCCGTAATTGCCGACCTGCTTGACGATCCGATAGGCCCACTCGCGGTCGAGGCCGAGGCCGCGATGGAGTTCGCCCTCGACGCCCAGCATGCGACGGATCTCGGGATCCTTGGTCTCGGCCCGGACCCTGTCGACATTGGCCGAGGTCAGGCCGTATTCCTCCGCGGCGATCAGCACGTAGAGCGACCACTTGACGATGTCGCCCCACTGATTGTCGCCATGGCGCGTCACCGGACCCAGCGGCTCCTTCGAGATCGTCTCCGGCAGGATGACATGGTCGTCCGGCTTGGCGAAGGTCGCGCGGCTGGAGGCCAGCGACGACTTGTCGTTGGTGTTGGCGTCGCAGCCACCCTTCTCGTAGGTCTCGCGCGCGACGTTCGAATCGGCCGTGGTGAAGGCCTTGTAGGTCATGTTGTTGGTGCGGAAATAGTCCGCCAGGTTCAGCTCGGTGGTGGTGCCCGTGATGACGCAGATCGTGGCGCCGTTGAGTTCCTTGGCGCTCTTGATGTTGCTGTCCTTGCGGACCATGAAGCCCTGGCCGTCGTAGAAGTTGACGCCGTGATGGTCGAGGCCGAGCTGGCTGTCGCGGGTCAGCGTCCAGGTCGTGGTACGGACCAGCACGTCGGACTCGCCGTTGGCCAGCGCGGTGAAGCGCACCGCGTTGGTGACCGACTGCACGTCGATCTTGTTCGCGTCGCCCAGGACGGCCGCCGCGATCGCCCGGCACATGTCATGGTCGAGGCCGCGCCACTTGCCGTCGGCAGTCTGCTCGTAGAAGCCGGCGGCCGGCTGGCCGTGCTGGCAACGCAGGACGCCACGCTCCTTGACGATGTCGAGCGTGCTCTTGGTCTGGGCCTGCGCGCCGGCGAAGGCGCCCAGTCCGGCAGCCAAGCCGGCGCCGATGGCGAGGAGTTTCAGAGTTCCCATGATCGAACCTCGATTGTTGGTTGGGTTTTTCGGGTCAACTACACCGTTCGATTAGTCTAGCAATCTCCGGACCAGGGCGGAAACCGGAAAACTCGATCCATGCGCAGGCAGAACCGCCGCGTGGCGGATGCCGGAACGAGGCTGGTCGCCGATCGAATGAGCAGATCGCCCTCCGGGAGGGCAGTTCAGGGCAGGGGGCAGTTCAGGGCAGGGGCCGCGGGTCGAGAATGGTCTTGCGTTCCTGCCGGTAGGGGACGAACCCGGCACGCTGATAGAGCGGCAGTGCCTTCGGATGGTCCAGCGTGCATGTATTGACGACGAGGCGAACGGGGGCCCGTCGCCAGGCCTCGCGGATCGCCCAGTCGAGCAGCCAGGGACCGATGCCGCGGCCGACATGCCGGGGCATCAGGCCGAAGAAACGCAGTTCGGCTTCGGCCGGTAGACGGCGGAAATCCAGTTCGACGAACCCGGCCGGCTGTCCGTCGGCATGCAGTACATGGATCTCGACG
>JBIKXN010000374.1:0-4132 GCA_044355765.1 Alphaproteobacteria bacterium | reverse complement strand
TTCGGGGCACGCTTGAAGCCCGTCGCGTGCTCGAACCAGACATTCGGGAAACGCTGGGCGACCTTCAAGGTCGGCTCCATGAACCCGAAGGAGGTCGTGAAGATCAGCTTGTGCCCGGAACGGGCGAGCTGCTCGATCACGCGCTCGGCGTCGGGCCCCTCGGACACGCTCTCGACGAAGGTCGTCTCGACGCGGTCCCCGTAGCGGGCGACCACGGCCTTGCGCCCCGCGTCGTGCTGATAGCTCCAGCCGAAATCGCCGACCGGCCCGACATAGATGTAACCGACCTTCATCTTCTGCTGCGCCATGGCCGGCGCGCCGACGGTCACCGCGGCCCCCAGCGCCGCCACCGCGATCGCCTTCAAGATCCCCCTACGCATATATCGACTCCTCCTCGGGTTTCGAAACGTCGCCTCAGCGCTCGGCAGCAAATGCCGTGCCGAGCATGGACGGCGCCGATCCGCCGCGCCCCCGCGCGCGCGAGATGACGACCAATACCACGATCGTGGCCGCATAGGGCAGCGCGGACCAGAACTGCCCCGGCAGGACCAGGAATTCGGGCAGGGCGGCCCGCATGGCCTGCAGATGAAGCTGGCCGATCGAGATCGCGCCGAAGAAATAGGCTCCCAGCAGCAAAATTCCGGGCCGCCAGGAGGCGAAGACCACCAGCGCCAGCGCGATCCATCCCCTGCCGGCGGACATCCCGGTTACCCAGAACGGCGTGTAGACGAGGGACAGGTAGCCGCCCGCCAGCCCGGCGCAGGCGCCGCCGAAGACGACGGCCAGGAACCGGGTCCGCAACACAGGATGGCCGAGCGCATGCGCCGATCCATGGTTGTCGCCGACGGCGCGCAGAACGAGACCGGCGCGGCTGCGGGCCAGGAACCAGGCGACCAGGCCGACCAGGGCGAAGGACGCGTAGGCGATCGGATCCTGGCGGAACAAGGCCGGCCCGAGTACCGGGATCTCCGAGAGCAGCGGTATCGCGATCCGGGCGAGCGGATCGAGCTTCTGGCCGACATAGGCCTGGCCGATGAGCCCCGATGCGCCCAATCCGAGGATCGTGAGGGCAAGGCCGCACGCGACCTGGTTGGCGACGAGGCCGAGCACCAGCCCTGCGAAGAGCGCCGCCATCGCCATGCCGGCGAGGATCGCCGCGAGTACGCCCAGCAGGGGCGATCCGGTGGAGAAGGCAGCCGCGAAGCCGCACGCGGCCCCCATCGCCATCATGCCCTCGACCCCCAGGTTGAGGACACCCGATCTCTCGGCCACGAGTTCGCCGATCGCCGCGAGCAGAAGCGGCGTCGATGCGGTGACGATCGTCAGCAGAACGGCGGTGGCGAGATCCATCGGCGCCTCCTACCCGCGCTCCGGTCGCGCGGCCCGGACGATGCGGATCCGGTGCAGGATCAGCAGGTCGCAGGCAAGCACCAGGAACAGCAGCAGGCCCTGGAGCACGCGCGTGGCGTTGAGGGGGATCTTCATCATGATCTGCGCGTTCTCGCCGCCGAGATAGGACAGGGCAAGCAGCAGACCCGCGAACACGGCACCCAGCGGATTGAGACGGCCCAGGAAGGCCACGATGATGGCGGCGAAGCCGTAGCCCGGCGAAATCGTGGGCCTGAGCTGACCCATCGTTCCGACCACTTCGAGCGCGCCAGCCAGCCCCGCCAGCGCGCCCGACAGCGCGAACACCAGCAGCGTCGTGCGCGCGGGCGAGAAGCCGGCGAAGGCCGCCGCGCGCGGCGCCTGGCCGAGCACGCGGATCTCCAGGCCCTTGAGCGTTCCGCGCAGCACGAAGGCGCCGACGAGCGCGAAGACCAAGGCCAGCGCCGCGCCGACATGGATGCGGCTGCCCTCCACCAGCACCGGCACCCAGACGTCGAACGCGACGCTCTGGGGGAAGTTGAGCGCCCGCGGATCGCGCCAGGGCCCGCGCACGAGATAGTCGAGCAGAAGCTCGGCGATATAGACCAGCATGAGGCTGGTCAGGATCTCGTTGGTGGAAAGCCGGACCTTGAGGATCGCCGGAACGAGCGCCAGCGCCATGCCGCCCGCGGCCCCCATCGCGATGACCGCCGGAAGGCCCAGGGGCGAACCTGTCTTGTGGAACAGAAGCGCCGCCCAGGCGCCGCAGATGCCACCCATCACGTACTGGCCCTCGGCGCCGATGTTCCAGTTGTTCGACAGGTAGCAGACACACAGCCCGACGCCGATCATCACCAGCGGCGTCGCCTTGACGACGAGTTCGCGCAGCGACCACGGATCGGTCAGAGGCGCCACGAAATACGCATGCATCGCCGCGAGCGGATCCTTGCCGAGCGCGGCGAACAGCGCCGCGCTGGCCGCGAGCGTGAGGGCGATCGCGAGCGCGGGAGACAGCAGCGCCATCGCCAGGGACGGCTCGCTGCGGCGTTCGAGGACGATGCGCATGGCCTCACGCCTGCGCGAGCGCGCCGCTGGCACCGCCCATCAGAAGACCCAGCCTCTCGGCGGTCATCTCGGCGGCGGGACGCGGCTGCGACAGACATCCGTCGTGGATGACGGCGACCCGGTCGGCGATCTGGAACACCTCGTCGAGGTCCTGGCTGATCACCAGCACGGCGCTGCCGCCGCGCGCGAGGTCCAGCAGCGCCTGTCGGATCGTCGCCGCGGCACCGGCATCGACGCCCCAGGTCGGCTGGTTGACGACCAGCACGCAGGGCGCGCGGAGGATTTCGCGCCCGACCACGAATTTCTGCAGGTTGCCGCCGGAGAGCGACCCGGCTTCGGGATCGCGCCGCCCCTTGCGCACGTCGAACCGCGCGACGATGGCGTCGACGACCGCCAGCGCGGCGCGGCGGTCGAACCGCCACGCGGCCGAGGGTCGCGACCCGCCCTGCCCCGTCAGCGCCGCGTTTTCCGACAACGTCATTCCCGGCGCGGCGGCGTGACCCAGCCGTTCCTCGGGGACGAAGGCGGCGCCAAGCCTCCGGCGCTGCGCGATCCCCATGCGCCCGACGGCGACGCCCGCGATCTCCACCGCCTCGGCGCGCTCGGCCAGACGCTCGCCCGACAGCAGCGCGAAGAGTTCCGCCTGGCCGTTGCCCGCCACGCCGGCGATCGCCAGTATCTCGCCGCCGCGCAAGGCCAGCCGCACGTCGTGCAGCGCAACGCCGCGGATGTCCGCGGCATCGCAGGCAAGACCGTTCGCGGCAAGCAGGACCCTGCCATCCGCGCCGGCGGCGGCTCCGCCCCCCTGCTGCAGCGCGCCTGGATCCCCGCCGATCATCATGCGCGCCAGACTCGCCGCGGTCTCGTGGCGCGGGTCGCAGAGCCCCGCCAGCTTGCCATGCCGCAGGATCGTCGCGCGGTGGCAGAACCGGCGCACCTCCTCCAGGCGATGCGTGATGTAGAGGATGCCGCGCCCTTCTCCGGCGAGCCGCCGAAGCGTGGCGAACAACTGCTCCGCCTCCTGGGGAGTCAGGACCGCCGTCGGTTCGTCGAGGATCAGCAGCCGCGGATCCTGCATCAGGCAGCGGACGATCTCGATACGCTGACGCTCGCCCACCGACAGCGCGTCCACCCGCCGAGCCGGATCGAGCGGAAGCCCATAGTCACGGGACACCTGCGCCAGACGCCCGGCGACCTCCGCGACGCTCTGCGCGCCGTCCAGCGCGAGCGCCACGTTCTCGGCGACGGTCAGGCTCTCGAACAGCGAGAAATGCTGGAACACCATCCCGATCCCCAGGCGCCGCGCGGCCGCGGGGCTAGGGATCGACACCGGCCGGCCAAGCCACGCGATCGTCCCCGAATCGGGCTGGAGCAGGCCATAGAGCATCTTGACCAGGGTCGACTTGCCGGCCCCGTTCTCTCCCAGCAGCGCATGGATCTCGCCGGACCCGACCCGCAAATCGACCGAATCGTTGGCCGTCAGCGCTCCGAACCGCTTCACCAGCCCGCTCGCCGCGATCACGGAGTGCGGCCCGGGCGGGAGCGCGCGCGCGCCGCCATGAGGCATGTCGATTTCAGTCACCCTACGGACATAACGGGAATAGACCGCGTTGACGAGTCCGGGCCAGGGTTTCGGCGGTCGCCCTCGAGCCGCAGCGCCCGCCCTGCCGGGGCCGATTTCGGCTGGACTTCCTCGAGG
>JBIKXN010000035.1:0-13681 GCA_044355765.1 Alphaproteobacteria bacterium | reverse complement strand
CGCCGCGGCCATCAGCGACGAAACCGCCGCGAGATACGCCCGGTTCGACAATGCGAGCCCGCTCATCGGATCGTCCGCCAGCGCGTCGGCGCCGCATTGCAGCACCAGCGCCTGCGGCCGGAAATCCGACAGCAGCGGCATGACCGCCGTGTCGATCAGGAAGGCGAGTTCGCTGTCGTTGAACCCGGGCGGCACGGGCAGGTTGCGCGCCGAGCCGCCCGCCCTGTCGCCGGCGGCACCCGTATAGGGCCAGCGCCCGTCCTCGTGGATCGAGATCGTCAGCACGTCCGCGGCCCCGGCGAAGGCCAGTTCGACCCCATCGCCGTGATGCGCGTCGAGATCGACATAGGCGACCGGCCGGATGCCGCGGTCGAGCAGTTCAAGGATCCCGAGCACCGGATCGTTGAAGTAGCAAAACCCCGACGCGCGATCGCGCCGGCCGTGATGGGTGCCGCCCGCCGGCACATGAACGATGCCGCCGCGCGCGGCGAGGATGGCGGCCGCGCGGATCGTGCCGCCGCACGACGTGGCCGGGCGCCTGAACAGTTCGGGAAAGACGGGATTGCCGTTGCGGCCGATGTTCCAGCGCGCGCTCGCCTCGGGGTCGATGCGCTGGTCGCGCTCGGCCGCGATCACCGCGGCGACATAGCCGGGATCGTGGAAGCGCGCGAGCTGGGCCGGCGTCGCGACCGGGCTGTCGACGAAGACCTCGTCGGGAAGCCAGCCGAGCGCGCGGCAGAGATCCATCACCGCCGAGACGCGTGGAATGCCGAGCGGATGCGTCGCGCCATAGCGCGACGCACGATAGATCTCGCTGCCGACGAAGAGCGGAGCCCGAACCATCGGCGCGACCGCTCAACTCTGCGCCGCGGCGTCGTCCCGGGCTTCGGCCTGCTGCGCCCACATCCGGGCATAGATCCCGCCGAGGGCGAGCAGTCCGGCGTGGTCGCCGCGCTCGGCGACGGCGCCATCCTGCAGCACGACGATCTCGTCGGCATCGACGACCGTGGAAAGGCGATGCGCGATCACCAGCGTCGTCACGTCCCGCGAAATCGCCCGCAGCGAGTCCTGGATCGCACGTTCCGTGCGCGTGTCGAGCGCCGATGTCGCCTCGTCGAAGATCAGCACGCGCGGACGCTTGAGGATCGTCCGCGCGATGGCCACGCGCTGGCGCTCGCCGCCCGACAGCTTGAGGCCGCGCTCGCCGACCCGGGTCTGGTAGCCGTCGGGCAACGCCATGACGAAGTCGTGGATGCGCGCGAGCCGCGCCGCCTCCTCGACCTCCGTCGGCGCGGCGCTGGGCCGTCCATAGGCGATGTTGTAGAAGATGGTGTCGTTGAACAGGACCGTGTCCTGCGGAACGATCCCGATCGCGGCGCGCAGCGAGTCCTGCGTGACCTCGCGCAGATCCTGCCCGTCGATCGATACGCCTCCCCCGGTCACGTCGTAGAAGCGGAACAGAAGCCGGGCGATCGTCGATTTCCCGGCGCCGCTCGGCCCCACGATCGCGAGAGTCCGGCCTGCGGGAACATCGAAGGAGACGCCGCGCAGGATCTCGCGCCGCCCGTCATAGGCGAAGCGCACGTCGCGGAAGGAGACCGCTCCGCCCGCCACCGCGAGCGCGCGCGCGCCGACGCGGTCCTCGACCTCGACCCCCTCGCCCAGCAGCCGCAGCATCTGCCCCAGGTCGGTCAGCGCCTGCCGCAGTTCGCGGTACATGGTGCCGAGGAAGTTGAGCGGCAGATAGAGCTGGATGAGATACGCGTTGACCATGACGAAATCGCCCACGGTCGTTTCGCCCGCCGCGACCCCGGATGCCGCCAGCAGCATCACCAGCGTGACCCCCACCGCGATGATGGCCGCCTGGCCGATATTGAGCAGGGACAGCGTGTTGGCGCTCCATACCGCGGCGCGCTCGTAGGCGGAGAGCGAGACGTCGAAGCGCCTGGCCTCGTGCGCTTCGTTGCCGAAATACTTGACCGTCTCGTAGTTCAGCAGGCTGTCGACGGCCTTGGCGTTCGCCTCGCTCTCCGCCTCCAGCATCCGCCTGCGATAGACCAGGCGCCACTGCGTGACGGCCAGGGTCCAGGATGCGTAGGCGGCGATGGTCGCGAAGGTCGTCGCGGCGTAACGCCAGTCGTAGAGCCACCACAGCAGCAGGCTGACCATCAGGATCTCGAGCAGCGTCGGCGCGATCTGGAAGATCAGGTAGTAGACGAGGTTCTCGACCGCGGTGATGCCGCGCTCGATCGCGCGCGATAGCCCGCCGGTCTGGCGGTCCAGATGGAAGCGCAGGCTGAGCCTGTGCAGATGGCGGAACGTCTCCAGCGCCAGGCGGTGGACCCCGTGCTGCGCCACCGGATCGAAGATCATCGTGCGCAGTTCCTGCATCGTCGCCGCCAGGATCCGGACGCCGCCATAGGCAACGATCAGCCCGACCGGCACCGCCAGCAGCGCGTCGCGCAGGCTGAGCGCGTCGACCGCGCGCTTGTAGAGGACGGGCACCCCGAGCGTCGCGAGCTTGGCGGCGAGCAGCAGGCCCAGAGCGACGAAGATGCGCAGGCGCAGACCGGCGGTCTGCTCGCGCCAGAGATAGGGCGCGAGCCGGGCCACGACGGCGAGGGGCGACGGGGCAGGCCGCACCCCGCTTGGGGAAGACGTCATACGCGTACCGATCCAGGCAGGACATCCGGGCGGGGCGCTTGCCTGCCGGGCGCGCGCCCCATAGGTTTGCCCGCAGCATACACAACCCAACGGGAGACGCCGATGTTCGAACGTCGTGAATTTCTGCGCACCGGCCTGCTCGGCGGCGCATCGCTTGGCATCCTGGGCGCTGCCGCGGGATCCGCCTCGGCACAGGCCATCGACCAGCTGCAGATGTTCATCCCGGCGGCGCCCGGCGGCGGGTGGGACCAGACCGGCCGTTCGCTCGAACAGGCGATGAAGGCCGCCAATCTCATCAAGTCGGCCCAACTGACGAACAAGGGCGGCGCCGGCGGGGTCGTCGGGCTGCCCGAGTTCCTGAACCAGTGGCGCGGACGCCCGAACGCGATCATGGTCGCGGGTCTCGTGATGGTCGGTTCGATCATCACCAACAAGGCACCCGTCACACTGCTTTCGGCGGTTCCGATCGCGCGCCTGACCGAGGAATACCAGGTCGTAGTCGCGCCCGCGAATTCGCCCTTCAAGGACCTCCGCGACTTCGCGGCGGCGCTCAAGGCGGATCCGGCCAAGGTTCCGATCGCCGGCGGCTCGGCCGGCGGCACCGATCACATCACCGCCGGGCTGATCGCCAAGACCGTCGGCTCCGACGCCCGTCGCGTGGCCTATGTCGCGAATGCCGGCGGCGGGCCGGCGGCGGCGATGATCATCGGCGGGCAGGTCGCGGCCGGTGTCTCCGGCCTCGGCGAGTTCGCCGAGAACATCAAGGCGGGCCGGATGAAGGCGCTGGGGGTCTCTTCCGATCGGCGCATTCCCGGCGTCGACATTCCCACGTTCAAGGAGCAGGGCATCGACGTCTCGATCGCCAACTGGCGCGGTGTCTTCGCGCCGCCGGGCGTCACCGACGCGCAGCGCAAGGCCATGATCGACCTCATCGAGGCGACCGTGAAGTCGGCCGCCTGGCAAGAGATCCTGACCAAGCAGGACTGGGCCAACGTGCTGCTGACCGGCGACGCCTTCGGCGCCTACGTTCAAGAGGAGTTCCGGCGCACCGAGGCGGTGCTCAAGGATCTCGGCCTCGCCTGACGGCCGGTAGAGAAGAGGGACGGTCCGCGGGGCCGGGCATCGCGACAGGCGTGCCCGGCCCTCGTTCTTCGGGGGGCGCAGGGACATGGAACGGGGGCAGGGCGAAGCATCGGTGGCGGTCGCGGCGCTCGCGCTTGCCGGCGTGATCATCTGGCAGGCAGGGACCATCCCCTCCCCGCTCTACGCGCAGCTCGGTCCGCGCGTCGCGCCCTACATCGTCGGCACCGGCCTCGCGATCCTGGGGGCGGCGCTCTTGGTCGTCGCGCTGTCGGGCCGATGGAAGGCCGAGCCGGAGAGGGATGGCGTGCCCGATCTGCCCGCGCTCGGCTGGATGGCCGGCGGGCTGATCCTGAACGTCGCGCTGATAAAGCCGCTCGGCTTCGTCGTCGCCTCGACCATTCTCTTCGTCTTCGTGGCGCGCGGCTTCGGTTCGACCCGATGGCTGCGCAACGCGGCGATCGGCCTTGCGATCGCGCTGCTCGCCTTCCTGGGCTTCGAGAAGCTCCTGGGCATCCATGTCGGCGCCGGCATCCTCGAGGGAGCGCTCTGAAATGGACGTGCTCGCCGGGCTGGCCCAGGGCTTCGCGGTCGCGCTGACCCCAATCAACCTGTTCTGGTGCCTGCTGGGCACGACGCTCGGCACGGCGATCGGCGTGCTGCCCGGGATCGGGCCCGCGGTGACCATAGCGCTGCTGCTGCCGATCACCTTCAAGGTCGACGCCACCGCCGCCTTCATCATGTTCGCCGGCATCTATTACGGCGCGATGTATGGCGGCTCGACGACCTCGATCCTGGTCAA
Source organism: Alphaproteobacteria bacterium (assembly GCA_044355765.1). GTDB lineage: Bacteria > Pseudomonadota > Alphaproteobacteria > CACIAM-22H2 > CACIAM-22H2 > CAIOSQ01. The sequence goes on along the minus strand of JBIKXN010000035.1, from coordinate 9,135 downwards.
TACACCCGGCGAAAGCGCCACCATCGTCACGGCGATGGAGGGCCACAAGATGGCGCGGCGCGGACGCGCAGCCCAGGCGCTCGCCACCGCGGCAATCGGGTCGTTCGTGGCCGGGACGATCGGGACGCTCGGTCTCGCATTTCTCGGCCCGGTGGTGGTCGAGATCGCCCTGAAGTTCGGACCGGCAGAGTATTTCGCGCTGATGGTGCTCGCGTTCGTCACGGTCTCGGCGGTGCTCGGAAACTCCGCGTTGCGCGGCCTGACGTCGCTCTTCCTGGGACTGTTCCTCGGCCTGATCGGCGTCGACAACCAAACCAGCCAGGCGCGCCTGACCTTCGGCGTCATGGAACTGCTCGACGGGCTCGACGTCACGCAGGTCGCGGTCGGCCTCTTCGCCGTCGGCGAGACGCTGTGGCTCTGCGCGCGCTACCGCAACACGAAGGACGAGATCCTCGCGCTCAGCGGCTCGCTGTGGATGAGCGCCCAGGACTGGGCAAGGTCCTGGAAGGCGTGGATCCGCGGCGCCTTGATCGGCTTTCCGATCGGAGCGTTGCCCGCCGGCGGCGCCGAGGTCCCGACCTTCCTGTCCTACTACGCAGAAAAACGCCTGACGAAGCATCCCGAAGAGTTCGGCAAGGGGGCGATCGAGGGTGTCGCCGGTCCCGAGGCGGCCAACAACGCCTCGGCGGCAGGCGTCCTGGTGCCGATGCTCACGCTCGGCCTGCCGACCTCGGCGACGGCGGCGATCATGCTGTCCGCCTTCCAGAGCTACGGGATCCAGCCGGGTCCGCTGCTGATGCAGAACCAGCCGACCCTGGTCTGGGGGCTGATCGCCAGCCTGTTCATCGGCAACCTGATGCTGCTGGTGCTCAACCTGCCGCTGGTCGGCCTGTGGGTGAAGCTTCTGCGGATCCCCCCACCCATGCTTTACGCCGGCATCCTGGTGTTCGCCACCATCGGCGCCTACAACAAGTCGCAGTCGCCCCTCGACATCGCGATCCTCTATGCGATCGGGGTGCTGGGCTATGCGATGCGCCGCTACGATTTCCCCACCGCGCCCGTCGTCATCGGGATGATCCTCGGTCCCTTCGCCGAACAGGCGCTGCGACAGGCGCTGACGATCAGCGCCGGCGACTGGACCGCGCTGGCCACGCGGCCGATCTCGGGATCGATCCTGGCGATCGCGGTGCTGGCGGTCGTCGGGCCGCGGCTGTGGCCCCTGCTGCGCAGAATGCGCTGACCCAATCCGCGCCCGCTGTCAGGCGCGCCGGAATCTCTGCAGCGCGACGCCGAGGACGGCGAGCGCCAGGCCGCCCGTCTTGACCCAGGCGATGTGCTGGGGCTCGATCGCCGTCGCCGCGGCGTCGACGATGCTCGGAAAGAGCAGCGCGATCCCCACGAGGCCACCGACCGCCCGCAGCCAGCCAGGCACGCGTCCGAACAGCCAGCCCTGCGCGGCGACCGCGAGGCCCGCGATCCCGATCGCGGTGGTGAACGTGACCCAGACGACATCCATCCAGTCGCCGCCCTTCGGCAGCGCCAGCAGCAGCCCCGCGCCGTGCGGATCGAGCACGAAGACGAAGGGCACAAGAAAGGCTGGCATCGTGTATTTCCAGCTTTCGAGCGTGGTGGCGTAGGGATTGCCGCCCGTGATCGCGGCCGCAGCGAAGGGCGAGAGCGCGGTCGGCGGCGACACCTCGGACAGGACCGCGTAGTAGAAGATGAACATATGCGCGGCGAAATCGGGAACGCCGAGCTTGATGAGGGCCGGCGCGGCGATCACCGCGCAGATGATGTAGCTGGCGGTCACCGGCACCGCGAGACCCACGATCCAGACGATCAGGGCGGTGTAGACGGCGGTCAGGACCACCGAACCGCCGGCATATGCGATCGCGATCGAACTGAATTTCAGGCCAAGCCCCGTCAGCGTCACGACGCCGACGATGATGCCGGCGCAGGCGCATGTGGCCGCGGTTCCGAGCACCCCGGTCGTTCCGGACGCGAGCGCATCGACCAGTTTGCGCGGGGTCAGCGCGGTCTCGCGCGACAGGTAGCTGACCAGGATGGCGAGGACGGTCGCGTAGAAGACCGACAGGACGGGCGAGTAGCCCATCACCATCAGCACCACCACCGAGATCAGCGACGTGAAATGGAAGCCGTAGCGCCGGGTCAGCTCCCAAAGCGTTTCGCTGCGCCCGAGATCGACCTTGGCGATCGCGAAGCGCCCGCCATCCATCTCGACCATCAGCAGCAGCGTGAAGTAGTAGAGGATGGTCGGGATCAGCGCCATGCGGATGACGTCGAGATAGGAGATCTTCAGGAACTCGGCGATCAGGAACGCGGCTGCCCCGAGCACCGGCGGCGAAATGATGGCACCGAGCCCGCCCGCCGCGAGCAACCCGCCGGCGGCGTTGCGGCCATAGCCGGCCTTGCTCAGCAGCGGATAGGCGACGGACCCGATCGTCACGGTGGTCGCGACGCCTGAACCCGAAGGCCCCCCGAGCAGGAAGGATGACAGCACGATCGCGCGTCCGGCGCTGTTCGCCTGCCCGCCCATCGCGCGGAACGAGAAGTCGATGAAGAACTTGCCCGCACCGGAAGCCTGCAGAACGGCGCCGAAGATCGTGAAAAGGACGATCAGGCTCGAGGATACGTCGACGGCGGTGCCGAATATCCCTTCGAGGGTCATGAACAGATGACCGACGATCCGCTCTGCGTCATAGCCGCGATGGGTCCAGGGCGGCGGAAGATAAGGCCCCCAGAACGCGTAGGCGATGAAGAGGATGCCGAGCACGGGCATGATCCAGCCCGTCGTGCGCCGCGTCGCCTCGAGCAGCAGCAGGATGAAGAGCGCGCCGACGAGCATGTCGTCGCGATTGGGCAGGCTCGCCCGGTCGCCGAAATCCTCGCCGCCCGCCAGCATGTAGCCGATCGTGAAGACCACGCCGACGATGGCGAGCAGATCCCACCAGCGGATCGCATGCCGGAAACGCTGCGCGACAGGGAACAGCAGGAACACCAGGCCCAGCACCAGCCCCACATGCAGCGGGCGCAGCGTCTGCGTCGGCACGATGTCGTAGGCGGCGTAGAGATGGAAAAGCGAACTGGCGACCGCGAGCGCGGTGACGATCGCGCCGATCCAGCCGCGCAGACGGTTGGATGCCCCCTCTTCCATCTCGACGAAGCGTTCGGCATCGGCGAGCCGATTCTCGCCGCCGGCGTGCGGCTTCCGCTCGCCCATGATGGAGCCCCCCAGTCTCGTCCGCCCGTGGCGGCGAAGCGGCGCGCGCGCCCCGAAGGCGAGCGCGCCGCGACGCGCGACCGGTATCTCGATCAGCCCCTCAGCTGCCCAGCTTGATACCGCGTTCGGCGAAGTAACGCGCCGCGCCCGGATGGAAGGGCACAGGCGAGTTCGCCTGCTTCTGGTTGGTCAGCGTGACGTTGCGCGCCTCGGCATGCACGGTCGCCCATTCGGCGGTGTTCTCGAAGATCACCTTGGTGATGCGGTAGGCGACGTCCTCGGGCATGGCCTCGTGGACGACCAGGATGTTCCACACGTCGGCGTTCGGGTTGTCCTTGTCCTGCCCGGGATAGGTGCCCGCCGGGATCGCGCCCTTCGAATAGAGCGCGCCCCACTTGGCGTTCATCGCGTCGACGAACTCCGCGTGGTCGACCATCTTGATCTTCACGTTCGGGGTCGCCGCCAGATCGGTGACAGCCGCTGTCGGCAGACCGCCGACCCAGAGATAGGCGTCGATCTTGCGGTCCTTCAGCGCGTTGGTCGACTCGGCCACGCCCAGACGCTCGCGCCGGATGTCCTTCTCGCGATCGATACCGGCCGCCTCGAGCAGCCGGAAGCCCATCACCTCGGTCGCGCTGCCGGGCGAACCAGTCGAGACGCGCTTGCCCTTGAGGTCGCGCATCGTGTTGATGCCGGTGCCCTCGATGGTCACCACATGCATCCGGTTGGGGTAGAGCACCGCCAGCGCGCGATTGGGCACGGGCGCGCCCTTGAACTTGTCCTCGCCCTTCGCCGCGTCCAGGCTGGCATCAGCCATCGTGAAGCCGATATCCGCCTTGCGCGCGCCGAGCAGCTTCAGATTGTCCACCGAGCCACCGGTGACTTCCGAAGTCGCCTGCCAGCCCGGGACATGCTTCGCCAGCATGTTGGCCAGTCCGCCGCCCAGCGGATAATAGACGCCGCCAGTGCCGCCGGTGACGATCGAGAGGGTACGGCGATCCTGCGCGAAAGCGCCCGCGAGCGGGAGCAGCGACAGGGCGGTTCCGCCGGCGACCAGATTGCGACGCGTCATCGTCATGAGGGTTCCTCCGCAAGGACGGTGCGCTTTCCGCCGGGGGTGCGGACGCTCCACCGTTCAACTGACATGCGAATGACTTATGCTAGCCGTGGCCCCCGGGCAAGTCCGGCCCGGCCGGCCGGCCGGGCCGACCTTGAGCGGCGGCGCGCAAACGCTTAGCTTCCGCCGCCCCGCAGACACGGAGTTGGACCATGGAACTGATCGGCGAGCAGACGATCCCGGCGCCCAAGGAGCGGGTCTGGCAGGCGCTCAACGACCCCGAGATCCTGAAGCGCTGCATCCCCGGCTGCCAGGAGATCCTGAAGGTCTCGGACACGGAGTTGACGGCCAAGGTCGGCCTTGCCGTCGGACCGGTGAAGGCGACATTCAACGGCAAGGTGACGCTGTCCGACCTCGACCCGCCGAACGGCTACAGGATATCGGGCGAAGGCCAGGGCGGCGTGGCCGGCTTCGGACGCGGCAGCGCCGAAGTGCGGCTGGCCGACGACCCGGCTGGAACCAGGCTCACCTACAAGGCCGATGCGTCGGTCGGCGGCAAGCTGGCGCAGATCGGCTCGCGGCTGGTCGAGGCCACGGCGCGCAAGCTTTCCGACGAGTTCTTCTCGCGTTTCGCGGCCGAATTCCCGGCGCCGGCCGCCGCGCCCGCGCCCACGGAGGCCGCCGCGCCCGTCGATGCCGCGGCCCAGCCCATGCCCGCCGCCGCCGCGCCACCGGCCCAGGCGCCCGCCGCCAGCCCGCGCCTGTCGCCGGCCATCTGGATCCCCGCCCTGATCGCGGCGGTCGCGGCGATCTATTGGCTGTCTCGCGGCTGAAATATGCGGTGCGCGCTCGCGCTTGACGCGACGGGCGCGGACGGCGGAACATTGCATCAACTTCAAGGATCGACTGCGTGGGCCGGCAGGCCAGCGACGCGGCGACCGGCTACCCGAAGGGAGTGACGTCAGATGCCTCAAGTTTCGATGACCGTGAACGGCCGCCCGATCAAGGCCGATATTGAAGGCCGGACCCTGCTCGTGCAGTTGCTGCGCGAGAAGCTGGGCCTGACCGGAACGCATGTCGGCTGCGACACCAGCCAGTGCGGCGCCTGCGTCGTCCATGTCGACGGCAAGTCGGCCAAGGCCTGCACGCTGCTCGCGGCGCAGCTCGACGGCGCAAGCATCACGACGATCGAGGGCCTCGCGGGCGCTGACGGCAAGCTGCACCCGATGCAGGAAGCCTTCCGCGACAACCACGGCCTGCAATGCGGCTTCTGCACGCCGGGCATGGTCATGAGCGCCGTCGACCTCGCCAAGACCAACCCGAAGGCGAGCGAGCACGAGATCCGCGAGTGGCTGGAGGGCAATATCTGCCGCTGCACCGGCTACCACAACATCGTGAAATCGATCCAGGCCGGCGCCGCAGCGATGCACGCCGGCAAGTGACCGCAGACAGGAGGAAAGCCCATGGGTGCTGACGGCATCGGCGCCGCCGTAAGGCGCAAGGAAGATGTCCGCTTCCTGACGGGACGCGGAACCTACACGGACGACATCGCACGGCATGGCCAGACCCATGCCTACATCATCCGCTCGAGCCAGCCGCATGCGCTGATCAAGCGGATCGACACGTCGAAGGCCAAGGCCGCGCCCGGCGTGGTCGCCGTGTTCACCGGCGCCGACATGGCCGCCGATGGCGTCGGCGGCCTGCCCTGCGGCTGGCTGGTCAAGAACAAGGACGGGTCGCCGATGAAGGAGCCGGCGCATCCGCCGCTCGTCGTCGACACGGTACGCCATGTCGGCGACCATATCGCTGTCGTGATCGCCGAGACCAAAGCGCAGGCGAAGGACGCCGCCGAGCTGGTCGAGATCGAGTTCGCGCCGCTGGCCGCGGTCGTCGACTCGCTCGACGCGCTTAAGGCCGGCGCGCCGCAGGTCCATGGCGACGCCGCGCCCGGCAATCTCTGCTACGACTGGGAGCTGGGTGACAAGGCCGCGGTCGACGCCGCCTTCGCCAGGGCGCACAAGGTCGCGAAGATCGACCTGTTCAACAACCGGCTGATACCCAACGCGATGGAGCCGCGCGCGGCCACCGGCGACTACGACCCGGCCAGCGGCGACTACACGCTCTACACCACCAGCCAGAACCCGCATGTCATCCGGCTCCTGATGGGCGCGTTCGTGCTCCACATCCCGGAATCCAAGCTGCGCGTCTATGCGCCGGATGTCGGCGGCGGCTTCGGCTCGAAGATCTACCACTATGCCGAGGAAGCGATCGTCACCTGGGCGGCCGGCAAGATCAGGCGCCCCGTGCGCTGGACGGCGGATCGCTCCGAAAGCTTCATGTCGGACGCGCATGGCCGCGATCACCACAGCCACGCCGAGCTCGCGCTCGACAAGGACGGCAAGTTCCTGGCGCTGCGGGTGGCGACCGTCGCCAACATGGGTGCGTATCTGTCGACGTTCGCGTCGTGCATCCCGACCTACCTCTACGCGACGCTGCTCGCGGGGGTGTACACGACGCCGGCGATCTACTGCGAAGTGAAGGCCGTGTTCACCAACACGGTGCCGGTCGACGCCTATCGCGGCGCCGGGCGTCCTGAAGCCACGTTCCTGCTCGAGCGCCTCGTCGACATCGCGGCGCGCGAGATGGGCATGGACCGCGTCGAGATCCGTCGCCGCAACTTCATCCCCACCAACGCCTTCCCTTATCAGACGCCGGTGGCGCTGCAATACGACAGCGGCGACTATTTCTCGACCCTCGAGCAGGCGCAGTCTTCCGCCGGCTGGGCGGGCTTCGAGGCAAGGCGCGCGGAGGCGAAAAAGCGCGGCAAGCTGCGCGGCATCGGTGTGTCGACCTATCTCGAGGCCTGCGGCATCGCGCCGTCCAACATCGCCGGCGCCCTGGGTGCGCGCGCGGGTCTCTACGAGGCCGCCACGGTACGCGTGCACCCCACCGGCAGCGTGACGATCCTCACCGGCTCGCACAGCCATGGCCAGGGCCACGAGACGACCTTCGCCCAGCTCGTGTCGGAGACGCTGGGCATCGGCATCGACCAGGTCGACATCGTGCACGGGGACACGAACAAGATCCCGTTCGGCATGGGTACCTACGGCTCGCGCTCGCTCGCGGTCGGCGGCACAGCGATCGTCAAGGCGCTCGACAAGGTCGTCAACAAGGCCAAGCGCATCGCCGCCCATCTGCTCGAGGCGTCGGTCAACGACATCGAGTTCAAGGACGGCAAGTTCACCGTCGTGGGCACCGACAAGTCCAAGACCTTCGGCGAGATCGCGCTGACCGCCTACGTGCCGCACAACTACCCGCTCGAGGAACTCGAGCCGGGTCTCGAGGAGAACGCGTTCTACGATCCGAAGAACTTCACCTTCCCCGGCGGCTGCCATATCGCCGAGGTCGAGATCGATCCCGACACCGGCGTCACCAGGGTGGTGAGCTTCACCGCCGTCGACGATGTCGGTCGCGTGATCAATCCGATGATCGTCGAGGGGCAGGTCCAGGGCGGCGTCGCCCAGGGCATAGGCCAGGCGCTGCTCGAGAACTGCGTCTATTCGAAGGACGGACAGTTGATCACCGGCTCGTACATGGACTACGCCATGCCGCGCGCCGACGATCTGCCGTCCATCGGGGTGGCGACGCACACGACCCTGTGCACGCACAACCCGCTCGGCGTGAAGGGCTGCGGCGAGGTCGGAGCCATAGGATCCCCGCCCGCGGTGATCAACGCCGTGATCGACGCGCTGCGCGACTACGGCGTCACCCACATGGACATGCCGGCCACGCCGCAGAAGGTCTGGTCAGTCATCAACGGCGCGCGCCGCATGGCCGCCGAGTGAGAATGGAGTTCTGAACCATGTATGATTTCGCTTATCACAAGGCGTCCTCCGTCGCCGACGCCGTCGGCAAGGCGAAGGGCAAGGACGACGCCAAGTTCATGGCCGGCGGGCAGACGCTGATCCCGACGCTCAAGCAGCGTCTGGCGCGTCCGTCCGACGTGATCGATCTGGGCGGCGTCGCCGATCTCAAGGCGATCTCGGTGGGCGGCGGCACCGTCACGCTGGGCGCGATGGCGACCCACGCGGCGGTCGCCGCCTCGGCCGACATCCGCAAGGCGATCCCGGCTCTCGCCGACCTGGCCGAGGGCATCGGTGACCCGCAGGTCCGCAACCGCGGCACGGTGGGCGGTTCGGTGGCGAACAACGATCCTGCCGCCGACTATCCCGCGGCCGTCGTCGCGCTGGGCGCCACAATCCACACCGACCAGCGCCAGATCTCGGCCGACGATTTCTTCGTCTCGGTGTTCACCACAGCGCTCGAGCCGGGCGAGATCATCACCCGCATCGCCTTCCCCGTTCCCGAGAAGGCCGCCTACGTCAAGTTCCCGTCCCCGGCTTCGCGCTACGCGATGATCGGCGTCTTCGTGGCGAAGACGGCGAAGGGACCGCGGGTTGCGGTGACCGGCGCCGGCAACGGCGTGATCCGCATCCGCTCCATGGAAGCGGCGCTGCAAAAGGCGTGGAGCGCGTCGTCGCTCGACGGCATCTCGGTGCCGGCCGCCACGTGCAACGGCGACATCCACGGTTCGGCCGAGTACCGCGCGCATCTGATTTCGGTGATGGCCAAGCGGGCCGTGACCGCTGCCGGCTGACGGCCGCGCGAACTTGTGCCTGCAGGGGGCGCCCGGAGCGATCCGGGCGCCCCTTCGCTTTGGGCCCCCGGCTTCGATTCCCCGGACGCGGCAGGGTCAGACCTCGGACATGAAGCCGGCGATGTCCCAGCCCAGCGTCGGGGGGGGCGCGCCCCACGGGGGGGGAGCACGGAGGTCACG
>JBIKXN010000372.1:0-4171 GCA_044355765.1 Alphaproteobacteria bacterium | reverse complement strand
GTAGTCGCCGATCACGGCGCTATCGCTGACGGTCTGCGCCGTCATCTCGATCATGATCAGCGCGGTCTCGTGGGCACCGTCGACCTGCTGCGCGAATTCGTGCCTGAAGAAGAACCCGGTAACGCCGCCGATGCAGAGCAGCCAGGCGATCGTGTAGAGGGTCAGAACGCGTACGACGATCGATCGCGGCAGGATGCGATCTAGCATGGACGACGCCGTCCTGCCGCCACCGAACGCGAGGCCCATCACCGCGGCGCTTCCTTCGCCCGCGCCCCGTTCAGCGCAGGAATGGCGGTGCGGCCTCGAAGAACCGCACGTAATTCGCGTAGTCGGCCATCGTCGCCGGCACGAAATGGTCCTGGATCGACAGCGACACCTGTGCCGACGCGGCCTCGAGGATCCTGCGTCCCTCGGGATCCGTATGCATGGCGAAGAAGGCGTCGGCGACGGCGTCGAGATGCGCCTGCGGCACCTTCGACGACGCCATCAGCGCCAGATCGAAATAGCCCTCCGAGCTCCACAGGACGCGGAACCCCTTCTTCTCGCGCTCCGCGAATCCGTCGATCAGCATCGAGTTGCTGCCGACCGCCTTGGCGCGGCCCGCGAACATCTGCGCGAAGGCTGCGTTCTGGTTGCCGGCGAACACCGGCTTGACCTGGATCGACTGGGCGACGAGATGCGCCATCGGCAGCTTGTATCCGACGAAGGCCTCGTTGCCGGCGAAGGCGATCTCCTGGTCGCGCAGCTGCTCCAGCGAAGCGATCGGCGAGTCGGCCGGCACGGCGATCTGCGCGCGCAGCAGCGGTCCGTTCCGCCGCCCGAACACCTTCCAGCCGAGCGCCATGCGCTGGGGATTGAAGAGGTGGTTGCTGAAGACGAACTCCACCTCCTGGGCCAGGACGAAGGCGGTGGTGTCCGCGGACGTCCGGCCGATCTTCAGTTGCAGCGGCACGCCGCTGCGCGTGGCGACATGGTGGACGATCGGGTTCCAGTACGACGCCGTCTTGTTGATGTCCCACTGGTTGACCGGGGAGAAGCGATAGGGCTGGTCCTGCCCCTGCGCGTTCGGCGACAGCGCGACGGCGACGAGGGGCATAAGGATCGACAGGCGGACGATGCGAGCAAACATGCGGGATCCGGAGCGGTCGAGGGTTGCGGAACGGCTGCGCAGCCTGCCCGCAATCCGGGCAGAAACCCTACACGACAAGTGTTAATTTTAGTTAAGCGCGGGGCCCAGAGCAGCTTCCGGCCGCACGGGATCGGAGAGCGAAGCCCTGGCGGCGCGAACCCGCTCCTCCCCTACGCGCATAAGCGCGTAGGGGAGGAGCCGCCAGGACGAGCGTCGCTGCGCGCCACCCAAGCCGCCAAGGCGCAGCGCGGTCTACAGGCCGAAGATCGAGGCCAGCCCCGTGCGCTCGGCGAGCGCCGCCATGTCGGCGTCCGCGGGGCTGCGGATCTCCTCGCCGGCGGCCTGCAGCACCAGCGGCAGCAACCCGATATCGCCCGCCGAGCAAAGGAAGACGTCGGGACGCGCGAGCACCCAATGGACCGATGGCCGGATATCGTCCATCGCCTCGAGCGGCTGATACCATGTCGTGCGGTCGCGCGCGGCACCCGCCGCCCAGGGACCGCGTGCGATGCCCTTGATGGTCTGGACGGCGACGTCGCGACTTGCCGCCAGCGCCGCCGTGCGTTCGAAATCCGCCGCGTAGGTGGGATGGCGGGCCGCGACCCAGTTCCATGGCATAAGGATGGAATCGAAGTCGAAGCGCATGAGGCTACGGCGATGCATGGCGGCGACGGTCCAGCCATGGCCGGTGACGCCGATGAATCGCACCTTGCCGGCCGCGCGCGCCTCGATACAGGCCTCGAGCGCGCCGCCGGGCCCGAGCGCGCGCTCCCATTCGTCGGGATGGACCAGCGCATGTAGCTGGATCATGTCGAGGCGCTCGGTACGCAGGCGCTCGAGCGATCGCGCGATCCCGTCGCGCGCCCCGGCATAGTCCCGTTCGCCCGTCTTGGTCGCCAGGAAGAAACGGTCGCGGTGGCGCTCCATCCAGCGCCCGACATGGAGTTCGGAATCGCCGTAGCGTGCCGCCGTGTCGATGTGGTTGACGCCATGGTCGAGCAGCATCTGCAGCACCCGGTCGGCCGTCGCGGCATCGGCGCGCGCCAGCGCCGCCGCGCCGAAGACAACCGCCGAGCTCATATGACCGGTGCGTCCGAACCGGCGCTTCGCGATCGTCATCCCATCCACCCCCATCGCAACCCCGCGCCGGCATCAGGCGCCGATCCGACCGCATTGGCAAGCGGCGCGGCGAGGCGCGGTTTGGGGTATGCTGCACGTCGCCATGCACATCCATCTCCAACCCGTCGGCGGAATCGCCGGAGACATGTTCGCCGCCGCGCTGCTCGACGCCTGGCCGGAGCGCCGCGGCGTCGTCGACGCGGCGCTGGCGGCCCTCGACCTGCCCGAAGGCGTCGCGGCGGGGCCGGCCCGCTTCAACGACGGGACGCTCGCGGGCACGAGGTTCCTGGTCGCGCCGCCGCGGCGCGACGCGCATCACCGCGCCTTCCGCGACATCCGCGCGCTGCTCGACGGCGGGCGTCTGCCGGACGCCGTCGCGCGCCGCGCGGTCGCGATCTTCGCCGTGCTGGCCGAGGCCGAGGGCCGCGTCCACGGGATCGCCGCCGAAGACGTGTCCTTCCACGAGGTCGGCGCCTGGGATTCGATCGTCGACATCGTCGCCGCGGCCGCGCTGATCGAGGACATCGGCACCGCGGAGTGGTCGACCGCCCCGATCCCGATCGGCGCCGGCCGCGTGCGTAGCGCGCACGGAGAACTGCCCGTGCCTCCGCCCGCGACGGCGCTGCTGCTCGAGGGGTTCGAGGTCTTCGACGACGGACGCATGGGCGAGCGCGTGACGCCGACCGGTGCGGCGATTTTGCGGCATCTGGCCCCCGCCCAGGGGCTGCCCCGCCGCCGCCTGCGCATGGGCCCCGTCGGCTACGGCTTCGGCACCAAGCGCTTCCCCGGCATCAGCAACGTGCTGCGCGTCGCCGCCTTCGCCGATGTCGACATCCCCGGCGTCGATGGCGCGGCGGAAGAGCGGATCGCGACCATCCGCTTCGAGGTCGACGACCAGACGCCCGAGGATCTGGCCGTCGGGCTCGACCGTCTGCGCGCCCTGCCGGGCGTGCTCGACGTGCTGCAGGCGCCCGGCTTCGGCAAGAAGGGACGCATGCTCGCCCAGATCCAGGTCCTAGCGCGGCCAGACGCGCTCGACGCGGCGGCCGAGGCCTGTCTGCGCGAGACCGCAACGCTTGGCGTGCGCATCGAGCATGTGACGCGCCGCGTCCTGCCGCGGCGCCACGCGACCCGCGTCGACGGCGACGGCGCGCGGATCCGTGTGAAGACCGCGACGCGGCCCGGCGGGGCATTGACCACGAAGGCGGAAATCGACGACATCGCCTCGCTGCCCGGCGACCGCGCCGCGCGCGAGGCGCTGCGGCGCCGGATCGAGGCCGGGGATGGAACGGAGGACGGCGCATGACGCAGGCGGACGGCGCGACCGAGGCCCTGACGCGGATCCTGGGCGGCCTCGACGCCGCCGCGGTCGCGGTGAGCGGCGGCGTCGACAGCACGACGCTGGCCGCGCTCGCGCATCGTACGATCGGCGACCGCGCGACGATGATGCATGCCGTGTCGCCGGCCGTACCGCCCGAAGCGACGCGCCGCGTGCGCGACCTCGCCGCAGCGGAGGGCTGGCGTCTGCGGATCCTCGATGCGGGCGAATTCGCCGACCCCCGCTATCGCGCCAATCCGTCCGACCGCTGCTTCTACTGCAAGACCAATCTCTATGCCGGCATCGCTACCGCGACCCGCGCGCAGATACTGTCCGGCACCAACCGGGACGATCTTTCGGACTGGCGTCCCGGTCTAAAGGCGGCGGCCGAGCACGGCGTGCGCCATCCCTATGTCGAGGCCGGCATCGACAAGTCCGGCGTTCGGGCGCTGGCGCGCGCGCTCGGCCTCGGCGACGTCGCCGAGTTGCCGGCCTCGCCCTGCCTGTCGAGCCGCGTCGAGACCGGCATCGCGATCGACCCCGCCGAGCTGGCGCTGGTGCACGCGGTGGAGACGCTGCTCGCGGCGCGCCTGGGCGCCGCGACG
>JBIKXN010000371.1:0-4184 GCA_044355765.1 Alphaproteobacteria bacterium | reverse complement strand
CCGCGCGCTTGCGCCAGATGCGAGGGGGAGGGCGGAGGCGTATCGCGAACTGGTCCTCCAGGGCATGGCCGACGACGGCACCGTCGACGACATCCGCCGCGCCACCGCGGGCAGCTACGCCCTCGGCAGCCCGCTGTTCCAGGCCCAGGTCGGCGCCATGCTTGGTCGGCGGGTCGTGCCGGGCGTTCCCGGCCGCCCTCGCCGGGTGCGCGGGGAGTAATCCGGGCTCCGTCCCCGGTTACGGGGCTCCGTCCCCGGTTACGGGTGCGTCCCCGGTTACGGGTGCGTCCCCGGTTACGGGTGCGGATCCTTCATCCAGACAGGGATGTCGCGCTCGGCATGGAGCACGCGCCAGACGTCGATGTGGCTCTCGCGCTCGATGTAGAACACGAGATAGGGATGGCGCTTCAGCGGCCAGAACCTGAGGCCCTGCAAATCGAGCTCATGGGCATAGCGACTGGAGCCGCTCGCAGGGTGCCGACCGACATGATGGTAGGCTCTCTCCAAAGCGTCGACGAACCCCAAGGCGACGGTTTCACCGCCTTGGTCGAGATAATGGTCGAGCGCCTCTTCGATGTCCCGGTTGGCAAGCTCGCGCGGAATGACCGGCTTGGCGGTCACGTCGCCCGATTGCCGCGGACCCTGGCGCGCAGACCCTCGAAATAGCCGTCATCTGCCGTTGCAGCCGGCGGGGACTGGGCGCCTTGCAGCAGCAAGCCGCGCAGACGCTGACGCTCGAGGTCCTTGCGAATGAGCTCGCGCACATATTCGCTGCTCGTCCCAAAGCCGCGCGTCGTCACCTGCTCGTCCACGAAGGATTTGAGCGATTCCGGCAGGGAAATATTCATCGTGCTCATGCCGGCATGATAGGCGATTTGGCAAAATTTGGCAAGATCGATAACCTGGGCGACCACTGCCAGTCGGGCGTCCGGAAGCCAAAAAAGCCATGAAATGATGTACTTATTGCCTTGCTCGGTGCATCGCGGCCCTTTGCCGTCGTTGGCGCTGCGGTCTGTCGCTGGATCTTTGCGGCGAAGGCCGCCGGCATGAAATAGCCGATGCTCGCGTGCGGCCGCACCGTGTTGAAGTGCCGCCGCCAAGCCCCGATGACGATCTTCGTCTCGGCAGGCGAGCGAAACCATTCGAGGCTGAGGCACGCGGCGCGGAACTTGCCATCGAAACTCTCTCCGACCCCGTTCCGCCATGGCTTGCCCGGATCGATGAACGCCGTGCCGATACCCTGGTCGATGATCCACTTCAGCACCGCGCGCGCGACGTATTCCGGCCCGTTATGGAGAGGCGGCTCAGGTGCGGATCGTGGATCCGGGGGGCCGGCGGGGCCGCCACCGGCAAGCCGTGCCTAGCCCATCGGGCGATCAGATCCTGCTCGATCCGGTCATCCGCCCGGCGCGAGGACGAAGACGTCGACCCGCAGGCCGACGGGCAGGCGAATGCCGGGGGCGAGCTCGACCAGGGTCTCGAGGACCTTGCTGTCGTTGCGTTCGGTGGGATCGTCGGTGCGCAGCGTCTTGCGGCCAAGGCGCTGCCCGATGCGCAGGATGCGGCCCTCGAAACGCTGGCCCGGCCAGGCATCGGCGGTGACATAGGCGGCCTGGCCCACGGCGACCTTGGCGATGTCGGTTTCGTCGATGTCGACGCGCACGCGCAGCCGCGCGACGTCGCCCAGCTTGACGACCGGCGTGGGCGGCTGGTCGGAGACCGCCTCGCCCTCGCGGCGGAAGCGGTGCAGGATCACGCCATCGATAGGGCTGCGCAGCACCGTCTTTTCCAGGAACGCCTCCGCCTCGGCCAGCTGGCCGCGCGCCAGGTCGAGCAGGGCCCGCGCGATGTCCAGGTCCTCGTCGCGCGGGCCGGCCTCGATCAGGGCCAGGCGCTCGATCCGCGCCGCCAGCCGCGCCTCGGCGGCGGCCAGGTCGTTGCGCGCGCGGTCGACCGTCTCGCCGGAGGTCGCGCCGCTGCGCGCCAGCGGCTCGCGTCGCGCCAGATCGAGCCGCGCCTGCGCCAGCGCCGCGCGGGCCTCGCGGGTCAGCGCGTCGGCTTCGCGGCGTTCCTGGGTGCGTGCGCCGGCGATCAGCCGCGCCAGCTCCGCCTCGCGCTGGGCGACGAGCGCGCGCATCTGCCGGACCCGGGCCCGGTATTCGTCGCCGGCGAGCTCGGCGAGGATCTGGCCCGCGCGCACGGCGTCGCCCTCGTCGACATGCACGCGCACCAGCCGTCCGCGCAGTTCGGGCGCGACGTCGCGTTCCTCGCCCACGGGCTCGACGCGGCCCGGCGCGCTGGCGACGACGCGCGGCCCTTGCGGCGCGGCGGCGGCGACCGGTCCCGCGGCCGGCGTCTCGCCGCGGCGCGCGAGCAGGCCGCCGCCGAGCGCGAGAAGGCCGGCGATCGTGAGGGCGAGGGCGATCCGGCGACGGTTCATGGGATTTGGTCCTGCCTCGCTTGGCGGGTTTCGGTGTGGACGATCCGTCCGTCCTCGATGCGCACGATGCGGTCGGCGGCGTCGACGATGCGCGGGTCATGGGTGACGACGACCACGCCGCGACCGCGATCGGCGGCGATCGCGACCAGCAGCGCGACGATGCGCTTGCCGGACTCGGAGTCGAGCGCCGCGGTGGGTTCGTCGGCAAGCAGGATGTCGGGCTCGCCGGCCAGCGCCCGCGCGATCGCCACGCGCTGCTTCTGGCCGCCGGAGTGCTGGGCCGGTTAGCTGCCGGCGCGGTCGGCGAGGCCGACGGCGTCGAGCGCCTCGCGGGCGAGGCGCCTGCGCAGGGCCGGGCGCCTGCCGCGCAGGTCGAGCGCGACCTCGACATTCTCCTGCGCGGTCAGGGTGGGAAACAGGTTGTAGCTCTGGAACACGAACCCGAAATGGCGCAGACGCACGGCGCCGCGCGCGGCCTGCGCCAGGTCGTGAACCGTCTGGCCGAGGACGCGCACCTCGCCGCCGGTCGGCGCGAGCAGGGCGCCGGCCACCTGCAGCAGGGTGGTCTTTCCCGATCCGGACGGCCCCATGAGCATCAGCAATTCGCCGCGCCGTATCTCGAGCGAGACGCCGCGCAGCGCATTGACCGCTGCTTCGCCGGTGCCATAGACCATCGTCGCGCCGGAGATCTCGACCAGCGCGCTCATCGGAAGACGCTCACCGGGTCGATGGCCAGCACCTTGCGGATCGAGATCAGCGCGGCGCCGGCGCACATCGCGAAGGTCGCCGCGCCCAGCCCCGCGGCAAGCTGCCATGGCATCAGCATCGCCGCCGAGGAATCGCGCGCGCCGGCCACGAGGAAGGCCGCGATCGAGATGCCGACGGCATAGCCGAGACAGGCGGCGATCGCCGCCTGGCGCAGGATGATGCCGTGGAGATAGCGCGCCGGCGCCCCCATGGCGCGCAGCGTGGCGTATTCGGGCAGATGGTCGATGGTGGTGGCGTAGAGCGTCTGCGCGGTGACGACGATGCCGACGACGAGGCCCAGCGCCGCGGAGATCACGAGCGAGAAACCCGCCCCGGTCGTGACCAGCCAGTAGAGGACCGAGCGGCGCGCGAATTCCGCGCGCGTGTAGGCGTCGATCTCGGGCACGCGGCGGCGGATCGCCTCGCTCAGCGCCTGCAGGTCCTGGCCCGGCGTGGCGCGCACCAGAACGTAGTTGAGCTGGTCCTCGGCGAAGCCGGCCAGATGGCGCGCGGTCTTGATGTCGGCGAAGACATGCGGCGCCTGCGTGAAGGTGCGGATTCCTTCGGTGAAGCCGGCGACGCGCGCGCGGCGGCCGTTGATCTCGACGACCTCGCCGATCCGCTGGATGCCGAGCTTGGCCTTGTAGAGTCGGTCGACGACGATCGCGTCGGGCATGGCCAGATCCTCGCTGCGGCCCTCGACGAGGTTCCATGGTCCGCCGGTGCCGGTCGCGGTGTCGAAGCCGACGACCACGACGCTCTCGGCGCCGCCATCGGGCCGCTTGAGCACCGCGAAGACATGCATATAGGGATCGGCCCGTGCCACGCCGGGCAGCGACAGGATCTGGTAGCGTCTGCGCTCGGGGATCGCGGTCGGCAGGTCGACCGAGCGCACGCCGCGGCCGACGACCCAGACATCCGCGGCGGTGTTGTCGACGATCCCCGCGATGGTGACGACGAAGCCGACCAGCAGCCCCGACTGCACCGCCATCAGGAC
>JBIKXN010000370.1:0-4185 GCA_044355765.1 Alphaproteobacteria bacterium | reverse complement strand
CGCGCGCTGATCGGCAAGCAGACCGGCGACAGCGTCGAAGTCGTAACGCCCAAGGGCTCCAAGGCCTACGAAGTCGTCAAGGTCGTGTTCCGCTGAGCGCGACGCGCGACGCGGCATCGACCGCGGCATCGCCCGCGCGGGCGCTGTCCGCCTTGCTGATCGTGCACGGCGCGTGATGGTCCGGGCGCTGCGACGCCGGTCCTGCCGCGCGACACGCACCCGGCGACCGCGCATTCCGGCCGCGGGCGTCCCGGACATGGCGCGCCACCCGCGGCACGGCTCCCGGCGCGAACCGCTCGCAGGCGCGCAATGTCGCCGGATCATTCGTCGCCGATCGCTTCGTCACGGTCTGGTCATGTACGACGCGTTCTACTGCAGGTCTCGTGAACGGCCGACGGGAGCTCCCGCAGGAGGCGCCGACCGATGAATACGCCGATGCCCCATGCCGCCGCGCCCGGCGGCGAGCCGGCGCAACCGGGCTTCCGCACGGCGCTGCGATTCTGGTTCAAGCTCGGCTGCCTGAGCTTCGGCGGACCGGCCGCGCAGATCGCGATGATGCAGGCCGAGCTGGTCGACCGGCTGCGCTGGATCGACCAACGCGCCTTCCTGCGCGGGCTCAATTTCTGCACCCTGCTGCCCGGACCGGAGGCGCAGCAGCTCGCGACCTATGCCGGCTGGCGGCTGCATGGCCTGGCCGGCGGCATCGCCGCGGGCGCGCTGTTCGTGCTGCCCGGCGCGCTGGTCCTGCTGCTGCTGTCCTGGGTCCTGGCGGCCGGGCGCCATCTGCCCGCTGTCGCCGCGGTCTTCGACGGCCTCAAGCCGGTCGTCGTCGCGATCGTCGCCCACGCGGTCTGGCGGATCGGCCGACGCGCGCTCGCCTCCTGGCATGGCTGGGCGCTGGCGGCGGGCGCGTTCGTCGCGCTGTTTGCGCTGCGAATCGATTTTCCCTGGGTGGTGCTGGCCGCCGGCCTGATCGGCTGGCTCGCCGGCCGCGGCGGCACGTCGCCTTTCGTTCCAGGCGGCGGCGCGCATGCCGCGGACGCGGCCACGGCGGCGTCCGCGGACACGCTTCCCGCCTTCTGGCCGCGCCTCGCACGCGTCGCGGCACTCTACCTCGTGCTGCTGGCGCTGCCGGTCGCCGCCTGCGTCGCCGCTTTCGGCCAGCGGCCCTTCCTCGACATCGCCGAATTGTTCACCAAGGCCGCCTTCGTCACCTTCGGCGGCGCCTATGCGGTGCTGCCCTATGTCGCCGAACATGCCGTGCGCGACCTCGGCTGGCTCAGCCCCGCGCAGATGCTGGATGGGCTCGCGCTCGCCGAGACGACGCCGGGCCCGCTTATCCTCGTCCTCCAATATGTCGGCTTCTTCGCCGCCTGGCACCTGGCGGAACCCGAGACGCGCCTCGCCGCCGCCATCGCCGGCGCGGCGCTGACGACCTGGACGACGTTCCTGCCCAGCTTCGCGCTGGTGCTGTTCGCCGCGCCCTATGTCGAGCGTCTGCATGCCGACGCGCGGCTCGGCTCGGCACTGGGCGCGATCACCGCCGCCATCGTCGGCGTGATCCTCAACCTGGCCGTCTTCCTGGCCGGCGCGATCCTGATGCCGGCCGCGGGCAGGGTCGACTGGATCGCCGCCGCCATCGCCGCGGCGACGCTCGCGGCCATGATCCGCTGGAGCATCGCCATCCACTGGCTGGTCGCCGCAGGCGCCGTGCTCGGCGTCGCACGCGCGCTCGCCGGGATCTGAGACACCCCGCGGGAGGATCCATGCTGCCCTGTCCGCCGACCGGCAATCCCGCGATCGATCGCTATCTCGGCGAGCGGTATTTCCAGGTCCGAGGCATGTCGTCGCGATTCGCGGCCGCGGTGGCGGCGATCGCGATGGACGTGCAGAGCGCCGCGGGGATCGCGGGCCACGCCCTGGAGATCGGCTGCTTCGAGGGTCGCTTCGCCATCGCGATGGCGCTGGCGCTGGCGCCGGGCGAGCGCTGCCTGGCGGTCGACCATTTCGAATGGCCGTCGCCGCGCACCCGCGACGCCTTCGCGGCGAACATCCAGGCCCATGGCGCCGGGGACGGCCGCGTCGTCGCCCTCAAGGCCGACATACGCGACCACGACGCGGCGTCGCTGCGCGCGCTGCTGGGCGGCGGCGCGATCCGTTTCGCGCATGTCGACGGCGACCATGCAGAGGCCTCGCTGTCCGCCGATCTCGACCTGGCGATCGCGCTGATGCATCCGCGCGGCCTGATCCTCCTCGACGACATGCTGCATCCGCTCTATCCGCGGCTTGCCGGCACGGTCGAACGCGCGCTGGCCCGCCATCGCGACTGGCGCGTGCTGGCGGTGATCGACCGCGAATCGCTGAGCGCGGCGGCGAAATTCCTGCTCTGCAGGGCCGCGGATGTGGAGGTCTACGAGGCGGCTCTCGCGGCGCGTCTGGCGGCGCATGTCGTGGTCATGCGCGCCGATTTCGACAGCGCCACCGCCCTGGTGCTCGCCCCCGACCCGGCCCTGCCGCGCTTCGACTGAGCGCGCAGGTCAGCGCGGCCCGGTCTCTTCACGCCTTGGCTTGCGCGTAGAGCGCGGCACCGGGCCATGTGTTCGGGCGCCCGCGCAAGCATTGCGGCGGCACGGGCGCGGGGTCGCCGAGCGCCTCGGCGGCGCGCCAGGGCCAGCGCGGGTCGTCGATGAAGGCACGGGCGAGCGCGATCTGATCGGCGTCGCCGGCGCGCAGGATGTCCTCGGCCTGGCGCGGGGTGACGATCATGCCGACCGCGCGGGTCGCTATCCCGGCCTCGCGCTTCACCCGGGCGGCGAATGGCACCTGATAGCCGGGGCCCACCTGGATGCGCGACTGTGCGAGCGCGCCCGAACTGACGCAGACGAAATCGTAGCCGAGCGCCTTGAGTTCGCGGGCGAAGACGACCGCGTCTTCCGGACCGGCGCCGTCGGCGGCCCAGTCGCTGCCGCTGATCCGCGCGCCGAGCACGCGATCGCGCGGCCATCCGCTGCGCAGCGCGGCGGCGATCTCCAGCGGCGCGCGCATGCGCCTCTCGAGAGAGCCGCCATAGGCGTCGCTGCGGGTGTTCGACAGCGGCGAGAAGAACTGGTGCAGCAGATATCCGTGGGCGGCATGCAGCTCGACCAGGTCGAAGCCGGCCCGCGCGGCGCGGCGCGCGCTGGCGGCGAAGGCGTCGGCGAGCGCCGCGATGCCCCCGGCGTCCAGCTGTTCGGGCCTGTGCCAGCCCTCGGCATGCGGGGTCGCCGTCGCCGAAACGGTCTGCCAGGGCCTTTCCGCGGCGCCGGCCGGGATCGGAGCGCCGCCCTCCCAGGGGCGCTGCGAGGAGGCCTTGCGTCCGGCATGCGCCAGCTGGATTCCGACGAGGCCGGGTCCGACCGCCTTCATGTCGCGCACCAGATCGGCCCAGGCGCGTTCCTGGCCGTCGTTCCACAGGCCGGTGCAGCCGTGCGTGATCCGCGCCTCGGGCACCACGCCGGTGGCCTCGGCGACGACGACGCCGGCGCCGGAGACGGCGAGCGCGCCGAGATGCTGCCGGTGCCAAGGCTGCGGCACGCCGTCGATGGCGGCGTACTGGCACATCGGCGCCACCGCGATGCGGTTGGGCGCGGCGAGAGGCCCGAGCTGGATGGGCGTGAAGAGCAACGAGGTCATCGGAAGAAGATCACCGTAACGAGGAGGAAGCAGGGGAGCAGGATCGCGCAGGACCAGAGCATGTAGCCGAAGAAGCTCGGCATCTTGACGCCGTTCTCCTCCGCGACCGCCTTGACCATGAAGTTCGGCGCGTTGCCGATATACGTGTTGGCGCCCATGAACACCGCGCCCGCGGAGATGGCGAGCAGCGTGTTCGCCATCGGGCCCATCAGCTGGGCGGGATCGCCGCCGGCCATGTTGAAGAACACGAGATAGGTCGGCGCGTTGTCGAGGAAGCTCGACAGACCGCCAGTGAGCCAGAAATACGCGACGTTGTCGGGCGAGCCGTCGGGGCGGGTGACGAGATGCACGATCGCCGAGAACGCGCCCTTTTCGCCCGCTTTCAGCATCGCGATCACCGGCACGATGGTGACGAAGATGCCGGCGAAGAGCTTGGCGACTTCCAGGATGGGCCCCCAGGTGAAGGCGTTCGCCTCGCGGCACCGCGCCGGCGTCAGCTTGAGCGAGGCCCAG
>JBIKXN010000369.1:0-4195 GCA_044355765.1 Alphaproteobacteria bacterium | reverse complement strand
GCGCTCGGCCGCCAGCGGCTCCTCGAAGCGCGCGCCGGGCGGCAGCACGATGTCGAGATAGAGCGCGTCGACATGCGGCGCTGCGACGGGGCCGGCGGTCCCCCGGCTGGTCGTGCCCGCGATCGCGACGACGCCGACGTCGTCGGCGCGCCACTCGCGCCCCATCCGCGCCGCGGGAAATTCCTGGTAGCCGGGGGCGCTCATCTTCAGGCGCGCCGGCAGGTTGACCCAGAGCTGGAAGCCCCGCATCCGGCCGCTTTCCTGCTCCGGCATCTCGGAATGCACGATGCCGCGCCCCGCGCGCATCCACTGCACACCGCCGCTCTCGATCACGCCCGAATGGCCCTTGTTGTCCGAATGGCGCATCCGGCCTTCGAGCATATACGTCACCGTCTCGAAGCCGCGATGCGGATGATCCGGGAAGCCCGCGAGATAGTCGGCGGCATCGGCGCTGTCGAAATGGTCGAGCATAAGGAACGGATCGAGCGTCTGCAGCTCGCGCGTGCCCAGCAGACGCGCGATGCGCACCCCCGCGCCCTCCTGCATCGCCTGACCGCGCACCACCCGTACAGCTTCCCGCATAGCCTGCCTCGGTCCCGTTCCTGCGATACCGGTCAGATGGCGTGCGCCGTGCCGCGCATCAAGACCGACGCAGCGCGGGCTGGAATGAATCCGATCGCGCGATCCGCCAGGGCTCGGTGAAGCGCGGGTCGTCGGTCCCGCGCAGGATCTCGCCGGGCTTCATGAAGCGGTACAGCCGGTCGAAGCTCTTGACCTTGTTGGCGGCGATGCGCTGCGAGAAATGATGCGGGCGCAGTTGCGAGGGATGCTCGAGCCCGGCAGCGGCGACGACTTCCGCGAGCGCGTGCAGCGTCGAGCCGTGGAACTGCGCGACGCGCATCGCCTTGTCCGGCACGACGAGCGCCCGCTGGCGCGAAGGATCCTGGGTCGCCACGCCGACGGGACAGCGATCGGTATGGCAGCTCTGCGACTGGATGCAACCGATCGCGAACATGAAGCCGCGCGCGGCGTTGCACCAGTCGGCACCGAGCGCCATCGCGCGCGCGATATCGAAGGCGGTGACGATCTTTCCGCTTGCCCCGATCCGGATCCGCTCCCGCAGACCGGTGCCGACCAGCGCGTTGTGGACGAAGAGCAGCCCCTCGCGCAACGGCATGCCGACATGGTCGAGGAACTCCAGCGGCGCTGCGCCCGTGCCTCCCTCCGATCCATCGACGACGATGAAGTCGGGCGCGATGCCCGTCTCGAGCATGGCCTTGCAGATGGCCAGGAACTCCCAGCCATGGCCGACGCAGAGCTTGAAGCCGACCGGCCGGCCGCCGGAAAGACGCCGCAGGCGGGCGATGAACTGCATCAACTCGATCGGCGTCGAGAAGGCGCGATGATAGGGCGGCGAGACGCAGTCGACGCCCATGGGCACGCCGCGGGTCGCCGCGATCTCGGCCGAGATCTTCGCCGCCGGCAGGACGCCGCCATGGCCGGGCTTGGCGCCCTGCGACAGCTTGATCTCCACCATCTTGATCTGCGGCGTGTCGACGGTCTCGAGGAAGCGCTCCTCGCAGAAACCGCCATCGGGAGCGCGACATCCGAAATAACCGCTGCCGATCTCCCAGATGATGTCGCCGCCCATCTCGCGGTGATAGGGGCTGAAACCGCCCTCGCCGGTGTCGTGCGCGAAGTTTCCGATCCGCGCCCCCTTGTTCAGCGCGCGAATGGCGTTGGCGCTGAGCGCCCCGAAGCTCATCGCAGAGATGTTGAAGACCGAAGCCGAGTAGGGTTGCGTGCAGTCCGGCCCGCCGATCGAGATGCGGAACGGCTGTTCCGCCGGTTCGCGCGCGACCATCGAGTGGTTCAGCCACTCGAAGCCGATGGCGCCGACGTCGAGCTGGGTTCCGAAGGCGACCTTGTCAAGCTGGCGCTTGGCGCGCTGGTAGACGATCGAGCGCTTGTCGCGCGGGAACGGCATGCCGTCCTTGTCGCTCTCGAGGAAGTACTGGCGGATCTCGGGCCGGATCGCCTCGAGCATGAAGCGCAGATGCGCGGCGAGCGGATAGTTGCGCAGAATGCTGTGGCGGCGCTGCAGCAGGTCGTGGGTGCCGAGCGCCGCCAGCGCCGCCGCGATCGCGGCCGGCAGCAGGAACACCTGCGCGTGGAAGGACAATGCGAGGAATACAACCGTCGCGACCAGCGACAGATTGTAGACGACAAACCGCGGCGCCAACGCCGCGCGGAGCAGATCCATCGACGCCTCCTCCCCTGGGGTCCCCTGCCCCGTCACTTCGCGAGCGGATGCGGCCGCAGCTGGAAATGCGCGGCCAGCGGCTTGCTGCCCTTTCCGCCCTCGATCAGCCACGGCGTGCGATCGCCGTTGGTCGTCCAGAGCCCGCGCCCCTTCCATCCAGCGGCCGGATCGTCGATCCGCCCGTCGAAGCCCTTTGCATAGTAGCCGAGCGGATAGGGAACGCGCAGCACGATCATGCGCCCGTCCTTGAAGGCGATCAGGCCGTCATTGAGGTTTCCCGTCGACATCGGCACGTCGCGCCCCAGCCCGAAAGTATCGTGCTGGTCCACCCAGGTGTAGTAGCTCGATTCGGCGCTGCCGTCGCCGAGACCGGCGAAGCCGGGCCCGGGATAGCGGTGGAAGCTCCAGCCCTCCGGGCAGTGGTCGCCGGTCGCGCGCGGTCCGTTGAGCGGGCCGCGGCATTTCGAACGGTCGAAGGCGCCGAGATGGCCGCTGGCCAGGGACACCCAGACGACGCCGTTCGAATCGATGTCACCACCGCGCACGCCGAAGCCGGGCCCGGGCACGGCGTAGATCTCGGCCAGCGCGGTCCGGGCGGGATCGGCCCCTGGCATCAGCCGCACGACGGCGCCCGGATTGCCGCGCACCGCGCCCCACACCGAACCATCGCTCGGATGCGGCATCACCGCGTAGAACGGCGCCACGATCCGCCTGTCGCGCCCCGGATCGGCGGGCTGGCCGGGCTCGACATAGGCGTCGCGCACGCCGTTGCCGTTGGTGTCGAGCACCAGGGGCGTCCAGCCCTGCGCCGCCTCGATGTCGCCGGTCTCGTCGAGCAGCCGCGTATTGATCCAGCCGACGACCGGGCCGCCGCCGCTCGTCCACAGCGTGTCGTCGCGGTCGTAACCGAACTGGAGATGATGGGTCTGGAAACAGGTCTGGAAGGCGCGATAGCTGCCGTTGCGCGGATCGTAGAGCGTGATGCGCCGCTGCGAGCGCTCGAGCGGGAAGACCTGCGCGGACGGATGCGACGAGCCGCGCCGGCAGAAGGCCGGATTCGCGGGCGGGTGGCCGGTCGCGGCGAGCCAGAGGCGCCCCTGGCGATCGAACATCGAATTATGGTTGTTCGCGCGCGTGTCCCAGAGCTTGCGCTCGCCCCAGTAGGCCGAGGGCTGCAGCACCTCGGCCGACGCCGCATGGCCGGGACCGAGCGCCTCTGGCGTGCCGGGCGCCACCGGCAAGCGGAAGCTGGTCGTCGCGTTGCGGACCGGATCGAGGATCGGCATGTCGTCGGTGCTGTACTCCGGCGCGCCATAGAGCGGCCCGTAGGCGTTGACCGTCGGATGCCGGCGGTCGCTGGCGATCAGGTCGTGCAGGTAGAGCTTCTCGTCCATCCATTCGCGCAGGGTGACGACGATGTTGCGCTCCACGCCGACCGGTCGCTGCGGACTTTCCGCCGGCAGCTCGCCGGCGGCGATACGCTGCGTCCAGTCGGCGAGATGCGCGAACGGCGCGCCGCCAAGCTGTCCGGCCAGGATCGCGAGCATGCTCTCGCCGGACTGGCCGGCCTGCACACGCCGCATCCACGCCTGCGCATGGTCCGGGAACTCCTCCAGGAACTGCCGCGGGATGGTGCGCGTGGAGGCCTGGCCCAGCTGGTGGCAGCCCACACAGCCATTGCTCTTGATCAGGTTGAGCCAGTCGCTGGGCCGTATCGCCGCCGGAATGTCGCTGCCGCCGCCGAACTCCGAGAGCGCCGGCATGCGCAGCATCGCGAACCAGTGGATCGCGGGATAGTAGCGCGCGGCCGACGCGGGGTCCGGCGCACGGCGCACCGTCAGGTCCAGACGTGTGCCAGGCCGGGCAAGCGCGCGCGGCGAATCGACCAGACCATAGCCGCGCACGAAGACCTCGTAGCTGGCCGGCGGCAGG